>CAZCXC010000276.1:0-34485 GCA_964502505.1 uncultured Enterobacteriaceae bacterium | reverse complement strand
ACCCGGCCAATGTTGAAAATGAATGGCGTGACTATTTTCAGTCGCTTCAACAAATAGATGGAAATATTGCCAAGGATGTACCTCATTCTCCAATTCAACAGGCTTACTATGAAGCCAGTAAACAGAAAAACAATCGTACACCTGCACTAATTAGCGAAGATTCGACTGCGCATCAAAAACAGGTCTCAGTGTTGCAACTGATAAATGCTTATCGTTTCCGTGGCCATCGTCAGGCAGATCTAGATCCATTAAAACAATATGAAAGACCCGATGTACCGGAACTGGAACCGGCTTATCACAACCTGGCTGAAGCTGATATGTCTACTCCGTTTAACACGGGTTCATTGCATGCTGAAGATGAAATTCCACTAAAAGACATTATAAAAATTGTAAAAGATACCTATTGCCGAACCATTGGCGCTGAATATATGCACATCAACGAAACTGAACAAAAACGTTGGGTGCAACAACGCCTTGAATCTTGCTGTGCAAAACCTGATTTTGATAATGATAAAAAAATCCATGTGCTGGAACGTGTCACTGCCGCCAATGCGCTGGAAGAATATTTACACACCAAATATGTAGGTCAAAAACGTTTTTCACTGGAAGGTGGAGAAAGTTTAATACCACTCCTGGACGAAATTATTCAATCAGGCGGTGAACAACAAATTAAAGAAATTGTAATTGGAATGGCGCATCGTGGTCGCATTAATGTACTGGTCAATACCATAGGGAAACTACCCAGCGATTTATTTGATGAATTTGAAGGCAAATATAGTGTAGGAGACGAAAATGGTTCCGGCGATGTTAAATACCATTTAGGATATTCATCTGATATTCAGACCAAAGGTGGTGCTGTCCATCTAACATTAGCATTTAATCCATCACATCTTGAGATTATAGCTCCTGTAGTAGAAGGGTCAGTGCGTGCACGTCAGGAAAGAAGAAAAGATCACTTTCATAATCAAGTATTACCCATATTGCTCCATGGCGATGCAGCGTTTGCCGGACAGGGTGTCGTGATGGAAACATTCAACCTCTCGCAAACACGTGGTTATAAAACAGGCGGCACTATCCATCTCATCATCAATAACCAAATAGGTTTTACAACCAGTGATCCACTCGACTCTCGTTCAACTTTGTATTGCACGGATGTAGCAAAAATGGTGCAGGCCCCTATATTTCACGTGAACGGTGATGATCCAGAAGCAGTTGTCTTTATTGCAAAACTCGCTCTCGATTACCGTATGGAATTCAATAAAGATGTCGTAATTGACATGGTCTGTTTCCGTAAACATGGTCATAGTGAAGCTGATGAACCTTTCACCACACAACCGATGATGTACAAACAGATCAGTAAGCATCCAGGTGTACGCCAAAAATATATTGATCAACTGATTAAGGAAAATATTTTAACGCAATCTGATGCTGATAGTATTGGTGAAAAATATGTACAATCGCTTGAGTCCAACCATCCAGTTGCCGGTCCAAAAGCAAAAAATGTCAGTAATGATTTTCTAATTAATTTTTCACCTTATAAAGGTACCCAGTGGGATGCAGCTACCAACACCACGATTGATCCCGAAACAGCAAAACAATTGGCCACAAAAATTACAACTATCCCGGAAAATTTTACTCTGCACCCGGCCGTTAGAAAAATCATTGAGAACCGTCGCAAGATGGGTATAGGTGAAATCGGCATGGACTGGGGATTTGCAGAAACAATGGCCTATGCAACGCTTTTGGAAGCCGGTCATCCGGTTAGAATCTCAGGCCAGGATAGTGGTCGTGGTACATTCTTTCATCGACACGCAGTAGTTCATAATCAGGATGACGGCAAAACATATCTTCCACTGCAACACTTGAGCGATGAACAAGCAAATTTTCTGGTCATTAATTCAACATTATCGGAAGAAGCTGTACTTGCTTTTGAATATGGCTACAGCAGTGGTGAACCGAACACCCTGTTGATATGGGAAGCCCAGTTTGGTGATTTTGCTAATGGCGCACAAGTAGTATTCGATCAGTTCATTAGTTCTTGTGAAGCAAAATGGGGACGTTATTGTGGTCTCGTCGTTTTCCTACCTCACGGTTATGATGGCCAGGGACCGGAACATTCTTCTGCTCGATTGGAACGCTATCTGCAACTTTGCGCACGCGAAAACATGCAGGTTTGTATGCCGAGTACGGCAGGACAGATGTTCCATATGTTACGTAGACAAATCTTACGGCCCTATCGCAAACCACTCATTGTGATGAGTCCAAAGAGTCTACTGCGCAATAAACTTTCGACGTCACCCATTGAAGAACTGAGTATTGGTAGATTTCATACAGTGATTGACGAAATTGATGACATCAAACCGGAAGAAGTAACTCGATTACTGTTTTGCAGTGGCAAAGTCTATTATGACTTACTCGAATCACGTCGGAATAATGATCTGAAAAATATTGCGATTGCGCGTATTGAACAGTTATTTCCGTTTCCCGGAGATGAAATAAGGCGTCTTCTCAGTCAGTATGAAAACCTGCAAGAAATTGTCTGGGTCCAGGAAGAGCCAAAAAATCAGGGCAGTTGGTACTATATGCAATCACGCGGAACGATGATAGGCTGTTTGAAAGAGCACCATAACTTTGGTTATGCAGGTCGGTTTTATTCAGCATCACCAGCGGTTGGTTATATGAGTAAACACCTGGAACAGCAAAAGCAACTGGTAGCTGATGCCCTGCACCTTGATAAACTTGAAGTCACAACCCATAAGCGAAGTATGGGGCAATCACAGGTATCATCAATTTAAAAAATTAAAGTAAACTACAAATTACTTTTATGTTGATAACAATTTGAGGAGAGCAATGTGCTAGTAGAAGTCAAAGTCCCTGTTTTGGCGGAATCTGTGGCTGAAGCCACATTAATGAACTGGCATAAAAATACAGGTGATACGGTCAAACGTGGTGACAGTTTAATTGATATCGAAACAGATAAAGTAACACTGGAAATAGCAGCTCCTAATGATGGTGTCCTGGTAGAAATACTGAAACAAGATGGCGAAGAAGTTAATAGTGATGAAATCATTGCCAAGATAGAAACCGAAGCAGCAGACGCTCAAGCTGCAGCCACAGAAACGAAATCAGCACCCGCTCAGGAAAAGCCAACCGATCCAGAGTCAGAACCAGAACCAGAACCAGAACCAGAACCAGAACCAGAACCAGAACAACAAAGCTTACCTGAAATTGAACCGCCTGTTCTGACTGAAGAACCAAAGCTTAGTCCAGCAGTTCGCAATTTATTAGCAAGTAATAATTTGAGCCCAGCAGATGTAGCTGCAAGCAGTAAAGATGGTCGACTCAGCAAAGAAGATGTAATGAGGCATCTGGAAAAAATCAAAAATCCTGTTGCTAATATCGCACCACAACCCGCTGCAAAACCTGCAGTAACAGCGCCAACTCCGGCAACAGAAAAGCCGGCAGCAACAAAACTTGCACCAACACAGTCAACTACAGCAATAGATAAACCGGCAACAGCAAAACCTGTACCAACACCAACAACAAGCAATGATGGACGTCCGGAAGAACGTGTACCGATGACACGGTTACGTAGGCGTGCTGCTGAACGTCTACTATCTGCACAACATGAGAATGCCATCCTGACCACCTTTAATGAGGTCAATATGCAACCGGTGGTTGATCTGCGTAAACGTTACAAGGATGAATTTGAAAAAGTACATGGGGTAAAGTTGGGTTTTATGTCCTTTTTTAGCAAGGCTTCTATTGAAGCACTGAAAAAATTCCCGGTAATCAATGCTTCGGTCGATGGTGAAGATATTATCTATCATGGATATTTTGATATCGGCATTGCAGTCAGCGCTCCCAGGGGACTGGTGGTACCGATTATTCGTGATGCAGATACGCTTTCATTTGCTGCTATAGAATCCAAGATCAGGGAGTATGGTGGGAAGGCGCAGGAATCAAAACTCACTATTGAAGATTTAACGGGTGGTACTTTCACTATTACTAATGGTGGTGTGTTTGGCTCGCTGCTCTCCACACCGATTCTCAATCCACCGCAAAGTGCCATCCTTGGTATGCACAAAATACAGGAACGACCTGTGGCCGAAAATGGTCAAGTGATTATAAGACCGATGATGTATGTCGCATTATCTTATGATCATCGTGTTATCGATGGCCGCGAAGCTGTCCAGTTTCTGGTTGCCATCAAAGAACAAATCGAAGATCCCACCCGTTTATTACTCCAGGTCTAAATTTTACATATGCAAAATTTTGATGTCGTTGTCATTGGCGCCGGTCCAGGGGGTTATGTTACAGCCATACGTTGTGCACAACTTGGCTTGTCTACTGCGTGTATTGAAAGTTGGATCAATGAAGAAGGTAAACCAACATTAGGTGGGACATGCCTCAATGTTGGATGTATCCCTTCCAAGGCCCTGCTCGATTCTTCACATCACTTTGCACATATAAAACACCAGGCAGTAGAACACGGTATTACTGTTTCCGGTGCCAGCATTGATGTCAACCGTATGGTGGCACGCAAGTCGAAGATTGTGTCCATGTTGACTCAGGGTATTGCCGGCCTGTTCAGAAAAAACAAAGTGGAATGGTTAAAAGGCCATGGTCGTTTGCTTGGCGATAATCAAATAGAAGTCACACCAATTGATGAGGGAGAAACTGAAAAAACTACGGTTGCTGCTAAACATATCATTATCGCAACGGGTTCTGTTCCAACTACCATTCCACCAGCACAAGTTGATAATGAGCTTATTGTTGATTCCACCGGTGCACTGGCCTTTAACGATGTACCAAGGACTCTGGGTGTCATTGGTGCAGGTGTCATCGGCCTGGAACTGGGTAGTGTCTGGAGTCGGCTAGGTTCAGAAGTAATCATACTGGAGGCCTTGGATGACTTTTTAGGCACTGTCGATCGACAAATCGCTAATGAGGCCTGGAAAATTTTACAGAAACAAGGACTCGATATTCGGCTGGGTGCTCGGGTTACGGGTACCGGATCAAATAATCGACAAGTAATTATTAATTACGAAAGTGAAGGTGAAAAACAACAGATAATTATCGACAAACTTATTGTTGCTGTTGGTCGCTCACCCAACACCCAAGGATTGGGCGCAGAAAAATGTGGCTTGGTTCTGGATGAGCGTGGATTCATTGAAGTCGATGAAAACTGCCAGACGAATCTACCTAATGTTTATGCCATCGGCGATGTTGTGCGAGGTCCTATGCTGGCGCATAAGGCATCAGAAGAAGGTGTCGCCCTGGCAGAACGCATTGCAGGACATGCCAGCCATATGAATTATGAAATCATTCCCTGGGTGATTTATACCTGGCCAGAGATTGCCTGGGTTGGCAAGACAGAACAGGAGCTCAAAGACGCCGGGATTGAATTTCGCAGCGGTGTATTTCCATTCGCCGCTAGTGGTCGAGCCAAAGCCATGGGCGAAACCGGTGGCATGATTAAAATCCTTGGTGATGCTATCACTGATCGTATCTTGGGTGTGCATATCATTGGCCCCAGTGCATCAGAACTGATTTCTGAAGCCGTGTTAGCAATGGAATTTGATGGCAGTACAGAAGATATAGCGCGCACCATTCATGCCCATCCAGCACTGTCTGAGGTTATGCATGAGGCAGCATTAGCCGTCGATAACCGCACCATACATATTTAATACTTTAATAATCAATGCTATAGAAGCTTAGTAGCGTCTCTAAAAAGATTCTGTTAACATTTTCTTAATTTTGTGCACTGCAACAGAGATTAGCAAGCATTTTTAATAATATTATTTAAACCTTATAACGTTACTTATATGTGATGCTTGAATGTATCACGTAAGGGGAGGATCAGATCATGTCAGATAATGTAGTCATAGTAGCTGCCGCTCGATCGGCGGTAGGTAATTTTGGTGGTGCAATTAGTAATATCCCTGCCCATGAACTGGGTGCGAAAGTTATTGCCGGTGTTTTGGAAAGAGCTGGGGTAAAACCGGAGCAGGTAGATGAAGTTATATTTGGACAGGTTCTCACTGCTGGTGTAGGTCAAAATCCTGCACGCCAGGCCGCAATTATGGCAGGACTTCCCCATTCAGTTCCTTGTATGACTATAAACAAGGTGTGTGGTAGTGGGTTGAAAACTATCCACCTAGCGGTACAAGCCATTAAATGTGGTGATGCTGAAATCATTGTCGCGGGTGGCCAGGAAAATATGAGTCTTGCACCTCATGTACTGCCCAAATCACGTAATGGTGTAAAGATGGGTGACTGGAAAATGCAAGATTCGATGATTGTTGATGGCTTATGGGATGCTTTTAATAATTATCACATGGGGATCACCGCTGAAAATATTGCAAAACAGTACAATATTTCCCGTGAAGAACAGGATGAGTTTGCAGCTGCCACCCAGCAGAAATGTGAAGCTGCGCGCAAAGAAAATAAATTTGCAGAAGAGATAATCCCAATTGAAATTCCACAACGCAAAGGCGATCCGATCATTTTTGATAAAGATGAATTCCCGCGTGACGGTATCGAAGCTGGGAGTCTAGCCAAGATGCGTCCCGCATTTGATAAAGAAGGTACGGTTACTGCAGCCAATGCTTCAGGCCTTAATGATGGAGCGGCTGCCGTGGTAGTAATGTTGGAGAGCAAGGCAAAAGAATTAGGCCTTGAATCCCTGGCAACTGTAAAGGCTTACTCCAGTGCCGGTGTTGATCCAGCCATAATGGGTACTGGCCCGATTCCAGCGACAAAGCGTTGTCTGGAAAAAGCGGGTTGGACAGTTGATGATCTTGATTTAATTGAAGCTAATGAGGCATTCGCTGCCCAGGCGATATCAGTCAATAAAGATGTTGGTTGGGATACAGCCAAAGTCAATGTGAATGGCGGTGCCATTGCTCTCGGCCATCCCATTGGGGCTTCTGGTTGTCGTGTATTAGTTACGTTATTACATGAAATGAAACGTAGTGGTGCTAATAAAGGCTTGGCTACACTGTGTATAGGTGGTGGCCAAGGTGTTGCTTTGGCAGTGGAGAGGTAATGCTTATGTCAGACTTAAATGGAAAAGTTGCTTTAGTCACAGGGGGAACTGGCGGGATCGGCGCAGCAATTTGTCTCAAACTTGCGGATTCCGGTGCCAAGGTGGCCACTAATTATCGTAATGAAGAAAAGGCCAAGACCTGGCAAGAAGCTGTTAAAAAAGACGGCTATGATATAGCTGTTTATCAGGCCGATGTTTCTGACTACGATGCTTGTGAGGCGATGGTAGCGAAAGTTGTTGCTGAACTGGGTAGTATCGACATTCTGGTCAATAACGCAGGCATTACCAAGGATGGTATGTTCAAAAAAATGACTAAAGATAAATGGGATGCTGTCATGAAGATTAACCTGGACAGCCTCTTTAATGTCACGAAGCATGTGATCGAACCCATGTCAGAAAAAAGCTGGGGCAGGATTATCAACATCTCATCCATCAACGGCCAGAAAGGCCAGATAGGACAAACTAATTACACCACATCAAAAGCAGGTATGCATGGATTCACCATGTCATTGGCCCAGGAACTGGCCAGAAAAGGTATAACTGTTAATACAGTCTCACCCGGGTATATTGCGACAGAGATGGTTATGGCTGTAGCGGAAGATATTCGTGAGAAGATAATTAGTGGTATTCCTGTTGGTCGTTTGGGAACACCAGAAGAAATTGCTGCTCTGGTTGGCTTTCTTGCTTCTGATGAAGCTGGATTTGCAACAGGGGCTGATTTTTCAATGAATGGTGGACAGCACATGATGTGATAGACTTAGACAGTCTTATCACACGATAAAATATCTAGGTTGCATTATACATTTTTAAATAGAGTGGCTTATGAGCGAAGTGCGTATTATAAAGAAGTATCCGAATAGGCGGTTATACGATTCCGAAGATAGCAAATACATCACGCTTGAAGATGTAAAACAGTTAGTACTCAATGGTGTCAACTTCTGTGTAAAGGATGTTAAATCTGACGAAGATCTTACCCGTACTACTCTGTTACAAATTATTTCTGAGCAAGAACATGATGGCGAACCGTTTTTTTCCACTGATCTACTGACACAAATCATTCGATCTTATGGCGATTCGTTACAGAGCGTCGCAGGTGATTATATTCAAAAAAGTATGGAGCTCTTTATTGAACAACAAAAACAGTTTCAGGATTCTATGACATCCGATCCGCTGACTGCCATGTCAAAAATGGCAGAGCAAAATCTGAAAACATGGCAGGAAATGCAAGACAGCTTTTTCCAGGCTGCTAGTCTCAATAACGATTCAAAATAGTTTTTTGGTGCTTCTTGGTTGAGGCACTGAATCCCTTTAATCCTTTTAAAACTCTATATCGCCATAAATATATTACAAGATTATACATTCTACTCGCTAAAGTATAATAATATCATATAGTTACACTGTGAGTGAGTAATTACTATTAATGTATAGTTTTTCATCTAAAAAAATTGACAATCAAAATCAGATGACCTATGCTGCACTGCAATAATGTTGCAATGCACAAATATTTATCAACTAATTTAGGAGAAATAATTATGAATAATGCAATTTATGAGAATTTGAGCAAGGTAAGTAAAAGCTCATACGATGCTGCTAAAGAACTGTTTGAAATTAACGCCAATATTGCTGAGCAATTAATCGAGCAGCAGCTGGCTATTTTCAACCTGGGTGTTGAATACACCAGTCGTCAGTTAGCACTCGCTGGTCAAGCTAAAGGATACAAAGAAGTTGTCAGCAGTCAGACCGAGATTACCTCTGACATCATTGGTAAAGTTCAGGGTATTGCCCGTAACAGTGCAGACATCATCAGTGAATCAAAAGATGAAGTGAATGTTTGGTTTGAAAAGGGTGTCAAGGAAGCTGAAAAATGTATTCAGGAAGTAGCTAAGGTCACACCTTTTACCAAAGCAGCTTGAACGTAGTTTTTAATAATAACTAATTGGATTTTCCTCCTCTATTTCGCCCGCACCTTAAGTAAAGATGCGGGTAGTTATTTGAAAGAAAATTACCCCCCTTATATTTGCCCGTGCACCAAAATGGAAAGCGGGCATTTTTTTCCTTGTTATATATTTGTTAGCTGCGTGATGCCAACCACTTTCCAACCGCTGGTGGAATCATCTTCTGCGCCTTACCACTAACATAAATACCTATATGCCCTCCTGGAAATTCCAGTTCGGTGTAGTCGTCAGTGCCTACACATCCGCCTAATGCTTTTGATGAATCTGGAGGAACCAGATGATCAGTAGCAGCAAATATATTGAGTACAGGTATGCTGATATTTCCCAGATCAACTGTGTCATCTCCAATTTTAACCGTCCCTTTTACCAGTCCATTCTGTTGATAAAATTGCTTGGAAAATTGCCTGAAAGTTTCCCCCACTTGGTCGGGACTATCGAAGATCCATTTTTCCATACGCATAAAATTTCGTGCTTTTTCTTTATCATCTAATACATCAACAAGATCCATATATTTCTGGCCCATTAGTTGAAACGGTTTTAACGAAAGATAGGTCCAGTTAAGTAATTCGCCAGGCAGATTACCCATAGTATCAACCAGTAAATCGATATCCACATTTCTAATCATTTTGCTTAACAAATCATTCTTTGTATGGAAATCAACGGGAGTTACTGTAGTTATCAAGTTTTTAACTTTGTTTTGATGTAATGCACTATAACAAAGACTAAAACTACCACCCTGACATATGCCAAGAAGATTTATTTTTTCAGTTTCGTGTTTCTCACAAATTATATCCACACAACGATCAATATAACCATTGATATAATCATTTAATGTTAAATAACGGTCACCATCATCAGGATAGCCCCAGTCTATTAAATAAACGTCCAGTCCTGCATCTAATAATCCCTGTACCATAGAGCGCCCTTCTTGCAGATCAGCCATATAAGGTCTATTAACAAGAGCATAAACTATTAACAAAGGTATTGGGTTTCTCTTCTTTACTCTGGGTAAGAAATGATAAAGAACCATTTTATCTTCTTTATAAATTGGTTCTTTTGCAGATACGCCTACTTCTATATCACCAATCTCACTTAGTGTATGCAAGCCCTGGGCAAGTTTGTTGTTGAAATCATTAATTTCTTGAATAACTTCATCTGGTCTCATTTGAAAAGGAATCATTTGATAATATCTCTGTGCTATCAAATTTTAATAATAATCATATTATCGTTATTTCTGTTTTTCCCGGGCGCTTTTTTATTTTTATTAGATACTGTTTTTTTAATCGTTTTTTTCTGACTAGTTTTTTTTTCTGTAACCTTTTTTGTTTTAGTTTTGCTTGTGGTTATATTGGTTTTTTTCTTTCTTTTTTCCTTGGTTTTCTTAACAATGCTACTATCAGCAAACATTTTACGTAATTCCTGCTGTTCTTTTTCTAGTTGTTTTATTTTTTGTATGGCAGATATGTGTTCTCTTCTCAGTTCCTGCTGACGTTCTAGCATTGTATTAATAGTTTTACGTGTAGGCATATTCAAGCTAGCAAGCATTTCATCAACGGTATTGCGACTATGCTTTTTTACCGCCATCAAAGCATTGGTCATGCGCCCATAAATTTCTGAATATTCATCTGTATAAACATAAGCTGCATAAGCTTTTTCATTTGAATCGACCCAGAGATCATAAATTCCCCGTAAACTGTTGATGACTTCGCCCTTTTCTGCCATCTCTAGTATTCTTAACCGCATAGCTTCTAAAGCATCCAGCCCAACCTTGCTTATAGCATGAATGTATTCATTTGCAGTTCTTTGATAGTCATTCCATAACCTAATACCTTCTTGTACCTGTTCTTGCGACTCTCTCGTGTAACCAATTCCCGGAACAGATAGAAATTTGTCTGTTACCTCATGAAAATTATTTGTCTTGAAATCTTGTAGAAAATCTCCTGGCATAAGAGATGTAGATGAAAAAGTACGATGGAACGTATCCATTGGGAGCAATTGCCAAGCACCAAACATACCCTGCACGGTTTCATTCATACCACCATGAGAGTCAGAATATATCTTCTTGATACTTTCAAACTGCTCATTTAAATATTTTTGCCAATCATCAGTGGCTTGATTAATACCAGAAATTCCTTGTAATAATTGGCTGAATTGCTCGCCAAGAAAATAAAAAGTTTTACCTTGATTCATCATCTTTTGATAAGAATTTTGGGTTACTTCCGGAACAGATGCAGAAACACTGTTCCACCAGATGTCTAATATATCACTATAGTTTTTTGGTGAATCAAACCAATCTGTATTCCAAAAGGGGAAAGCTGTTTTATCAGTCATATTTTTATGGTTACTAAAGTCGATATATTGTAAATATATAGTCTTTTAATTATGGAAGATATTTTTAATCCTATCATGGACAATGTTTTACTGCATGAAGATATGTGTTGTACGTTCACGCTTTAATCAAAGAATGCCCGCAAATCATGATTAATCTGCGGGGTTAACCAAGGAAGGAATTAATATATACTATTATTAATCAGTATCTTTTTTCGAGGCACGTTTCGTCGTTGCTTTTACAACTTTGACCGGTGCTATAATTCCATTTTCAATTGCCGTGGTTATATCATTTTGAGTTGAAGACAGTACTTCGGTCGTTTGACGCGTTACGTCAACCAATTTTGAACTATAATCATTAGTAAATTCAGATGCTGCCTTAAATAGATCTTTATAGTTAGTCATACTACTTACTGCCTTAACCTGCTCAATACCACTTTCAATACTCTGGGTAGCAAAATTTAACTGCAGCTCAGTTATATTTTGCAGTGCATTACTATTAATGGTCGCAATATCTTGCAGCGTAGCAAATGATGTCTGACCTATCTTTTGTATTTGTTCAATATATTCGTTTTGCATAATGTGCTCCTTGGTTTTCTCAGGGTTTGAAATAAGCTGCTCTGCTTGATTGTGCAGTGCAATATATTGCAACGCAACATAACTTAGCTACGATAGTTTGTCAACACCCCTAAAGTGACAATTTAAGGAGATATTTATTGATATATATCTTATTGATTTATAAGTATTTAAAAAGATCGGCGCGGAAATTTGGAAATGTACTTACGGAAGGTATAAGTACTGTATGTACTAGCTAACAGCAGCGTGTTGATCCTCAATAGAACAAACTAGCTCCGGTAAAGGCACGGGCTTACCAAAAAAATAGCCCTGAATGGAGTCGCAACCTCGTTTTGACATAAAATCGAACTGGTCCTGAGTTTCCACTCCTTCAGCTACAACTTTAAGTCTCAACTGTTCTGCAATTGCTATAATAGCCTCACAAATTGCAGCGTCACTCGTATCCTTGTGCAGATCGCGAACAAAAGATTGATCAATCTTAATAATATCGATAGGAAATTGCTTGAGATAGGCAAGTGATGAATAGCCTGTCCCAAAATCATCAAGTGACAATTTAAGCCCAAACTCGCTCAATTCAGACAAAATTTTCAGGCTACGTTCTTTCTCCGTCATCAAAATCGTCTCAGTTATTTCAATAACTATTTCGTCAGTTGATACGCCCGTTTCACTTAAAATATTTTCTACATGACTAAACAGTGTATTATCAATAAATTGCCGAGCAGAAAAATTTACTGAGACACTCTTTAGATTACTGTTCAATTTTCTAATATGTGGAATATCATCACAAACCTTGTGCAATATCCATTCACCGACGGGCACTATTAACCCCGTATCTTCTAGTATTGGCACGAATTCAACAGGTGAAACCAAACCATTCTCCCCATCTTGCCAACGGATTAATGCTTCATATCCCGTTATGCTCAGACTTTTTACATCAACCTGAGGTTGGTAATAAATCTTAAAATCATGATTATCAATTGACCGCCTTAATCTTCCTTCGAGATCCAAACGATGTCGTGCCTTAGCGTTCATTTCCTGGGTATAGTATTGGTAATTATTACGCCCTTTACTCTTGGCGTGATACATTGCAGCATCAGCATTTTTTAGTATTGTTTCCATGTCACGTGCATCATCCGGAAAAATACTAATCCCAATACTCGGGCTAATACTGACCTCCTGATTTTCTAATTTGAAAGACTCATCCATTTTTAAAATTATTTTTTCAGAGACTTTTCCAGGATCACTTATACTTTGTAAGTCCGGCAAAATTATAGTGAATTCATCTCCACCTAATCTCGATACAGTGTCTGAACCCCGAACACATTCACATAAACGTCTTGATACTATTTTTAATAATTCATCACCTAAAGAATGACCAAACGAATCATTTATTTTTTTAAATCGATCAAGATCAATATAAATTAACGCCATAGAATTATTTTTTCGACTGGCACTTTCCGTTGCTTGCATTAACCGATCTTGAAACAAGGCACGATTAGGAAGATCAGTCAACGTATCATAATTTGCCAATCGTCTTAGTTCGTCTTCTGAAGACTTACGTTGGGTAATATCCTCAAATAACCAAATTGTTCCTTCATCGATATTATCTTCTGATATTGATTTTGCAGAGACATCACACCAGAAATGATTACCGCTTTCGTGTTTTAGTTTCCATTCTCCGTGATAAGTCTCGCCACTTGCCAAAAGTTGCTCTGTCGTTTCATTTATAGCCTTGTAGTCATCGTCAGTAGGGTACAGTTTTTTAATATGCATCCCTGTTAAAGTCTCCCTAGAATAACCAAATAGATCTTCAAATTTTTGATTAACTGAAACTATATGTTGATCTTTTAAATGGGCAATACCTACCAAGGCATTTTCAAGGATCGCTCGCGTTCTTTTTTCACTTTCTTCCAGTGCATCATTTGCATCAATGACTTCATCAAACAATGACTGCGTTCTTGCTGCAAATTTATTGAAATCAAATGATAAATCTGAAAACTCATCACGAATTAACTCACTAATTTGTAACCTTCGTGACATATCTCCATGCGATAAATCATGCATGGCCCCGCTTAAATTTCCAAGTGGTGTATCTATACGATATAAAACAACAGATATTCCTGCGGCAATCACTGCTACAACAATAAGACTTAGCGCAACTACGACTAATAAATTAATCTGACTAATATTAAATGAAAGGCCTGCAAGGGACTTAATATATTGACTGGTCATGGTAGAGAGTCTTTTAAGATTAGCCTGAATATCTAACTTGCGGGACATTATCTCTGCTTCAATTACTCCGAGTTGTTCTCCAAAATTTTCAGGGATGTCAGATGCTGTCGAAAATTCATATTTAGTTTTTAGATGATCAGTTAATTTAGAATCTATTTCGAGGAACCTGTTATAATTTTCCTCAAGATCATTAACTATGGGCTTTGCATTATCTAATTCTGTTATTCTTAAATTCAGCTGAAGGAAGTAATCACTAAATCTTTGTTGTAATGCGCTGCGATCCAAATTAATTTCGTATTCATCCAGAGTTTCTGCTTTTATAAGAGCTTGTTGGCGTTGTTCAAACGCATAGAGCACATGATCTAAATGACGAACATTTTCTTCAATAGGAATAGCCGTATTATTTAATTTTTCCTGTTTTGAAGAAACAATATCGTTAGTTATCACAGCCACGAGAGAAAGAGTAATCACAGCAGCTGAACAGACTATGGCCCAATATTGCAGTAATCGTCTAACAGTTAAGTTATTTAATATTTTTGATCTCTTCAGATAATCAGGAAGATCAATGTTTGCCACAGGTTTCCCTCGCTTAACTACAATTTAGATTTATTAGTTGTCCCTATACGATAACAAAATTGACAGCAAAATTCTGGCTACAATGCTTATTTATTTGCACGATTTTTAATCAATTCATCGACTACAGCCGGATCAGCAAGTGTGCTGGTATCACCGAGATTATCCAGTTCATTAGCGGCCACTTTGCGCAAGATACGGCGCATAATTTTACCCGAACGTGTTTTTGGTAGCCCTGGAGCCCATTGAATAACATCCGGACTTGCAATAGGCCCAATCTCTTTACGTACATGCTTTACTAGTTCCTTTTGTAATTCATCTGAAGCATCAACCCCAGACATCAAGGTCACATAAGCATAAATACCCTGCCCTTTTATATCATGTGGGTAACCTACTACAGCGGCTTCAGCAACAGCGTCATGCAATACTAAAGCACTCTCAATTTCTGCAGTACCCATGCGATGACCTGATACATTGATAACGTCATCTATGCGACCCGTAATCCAATAATAACCATCTTCATCCCGGCGGGCACCGTCACCGCTGAGATATTTTCCAGGAAACTTCTTGAAATAGGTTTCAATAAATCGGTCATGATCACCATAGATGGTACGCATTTGTCCGGGCCAAGACCGTTTGATACATAATGCACCTTCAATTGCTCCTTCAAGTTCATTACCTTGTTCATCAACCAAACAAGGCTCTATACCAAAAAATGGTAAGGTTGCGGAACCAGGTTTCAATACGGTAGCTCCAGGCAATGGCGTAATTAAATGCCCGCCAGTTTCTGTTTGCCACCAGGTATCTACTATTGGGCAATGTGCATCACCAACAGTATGGTAATACCATTCCCATGCCTCAGGATTAATGGGTTCTCCTACTGTCCCGAGGACACGCAAACTACTGCGATCATGTTGGGTCACAAAATTATTCCCTTGTCCCATTAATGCGCGTATTGCAGTTGGTGCAGTGTAGAAACTATTCACCTTATGCTTGGCGACCACTTGCCAAAAACGACCAGCATCAGGATAAGTGGGGACACCTTCAAACATCAAACTAATAGCACCGTTACATAACGGCCCATAGACAATATAAGAATGGCCTGTTACCCAGCCTACATCAGCCGTACACCAATAAATATCACCTTCCTGGTAATCAAAAACATATTTATGCGTTATCGCTGTAAACAGTAAATAACCACCCGTTGTATGCAAAACGCCCTTTGGTTTCCCAGTAGATCCTGATGTATACAAAATAAACAATGGATCTTCCGCATCCATTTCCTCAGGTGGACAATCAATAGAAGCTTTTTCCATCATCTCGTGATACCAAATATCACGATTATCATCCCAGGTAATTTCTCCTCCTGTACGCTTGATGACAACTACCGTATGTACATTTTGACAATTTTTAATAGCTGTATCGGCATTTGCTTTTAATGGGGTAGTACGACCACCTCGAACACTTTCATCCGCAGTGATAACGACCTGGCAATCAGAATCCAATATGCGATCTTTTAAGGCCTCGGGGGAGAACCCTCCAAAGACAATGGAATGAACTGCACCAATGCGGGCACATGCTAACATGGCCACTGCAGCTTCTGGGATCATTGGCATATAAATCGATACCCGATCACCTTTATTAACGCCACGTTCTTTCAAGACATTAGCAAATTTACATACATCAGTATGTAATTCCCTGTAGGTAATCTTTTTATCGACCTCAGGGTTGTCACCTTCCCAGATAATAGCTACCTGGTCGCCACGAGACTCTAAATGTCGATCCAGACAATTGTAAGACACATTCAATTTCCCGCCGAGGAACCATTGAATTTTGACATTATCCTGAAAAGTCCAATCCTGGACCTTGTCCCATTTTTTTGACCAGCTTAAAAATTCTTCCGCCTGATCTGCCCAAAACTTATCCGGGTCTTCTATCGAAAGACGGTAAAGCTCATGGTATTTTTCTGAATTAATATGGGCCTTGGCCATAATAGCCTCAGGGATCTGATAAGTTATATCACCCGACATCTTCTGCCTCCGCGGTTAATTTTCTTATCCAATAACAAGTTAATTATTTATTTAATTTCCTTTTTACAAACTATCTACTCTTGCACTTACGAAGGGATGCATCCTGACAAAATATTATGCACTGCAAATTTTTTAAACAAAAAAGGGTAAGGATTTCTCCTTACCCTTTTGTTAAACCAACAGAAACCGATTAACGGTTCCTAATCTCAACTCGGCGGTTCTTTGACCGACCTTCCCGAGTTGCATTTGAAGTAATCGGTGAACTTTCACCATAACCCTTCGCCTGTAGCTTAGAACTGCTCACTCCCTGTGATACCAGATAATCCACCACGGACTGGGCGCGTCGTTGCGATAAGCCCAAATTATAATCATCCGATCCGGTGCTATCGGTATGCCCTTCAACGCTCACAGTAGAGGCATTGGCGTTAACAGCAGAAGTCGCTTGATTCAGTACTGACTTGGCCAGACTGGTCAAGTTTGCGCTATCAAATTCAAAGTGTACGTCCGATAACGTCAAGATCGTATACGGACAACCACTGGTATCTACGACAGAACCCAGTGGGGTTTCTGGACATTGATCCAGATAATCCGGTACGCCATCACCGTCACTATCATGCGCACAACCGTTACTATCCACTGCAACACCTTCCGGCGTTAAGGGACAATGATCATCCGCATCCAAGACACCATCATAGTCCTGATCATCTGCCCAGAAATGGCCCGCCTGCGATTCGGGTTCGGGTGCCATCGCTGGCGCCTGTCCAACCGTCCCGCACATAAATGAGCCAATTAATGCACCGATTGCCGTACCTGCAGCGGCACCAGGGACATTACCTACAGAGCCAATACCGGCACCCGCAATGGCTGTTCCCCAAAGACACGCCTTCCATTCATCACGTGTGATGTTGTTGGCACATCCCGCTAATAATGTGATCATGAACAGTGCCACTAGTAATCTAAATTGTTTCATTATTGCAACCTCCTCCTGTGATTTGCTTATTATTGATTCCCGACCTCTACCTATAAACTATACTCAAAATAAATCTAATTTCACCTGATTATAGATAAGTATTTGTAGTTTCAAACCAATTTGATTGTGATGTTCATCACATAATTGAGCTAAGTCATTAAAATCCCTCTAAACATTAACATTTATTACGGTTTACGTGAATAATGCTGTTCAACATAGCTATCCACAATTCCTCTAAAATCTTCTGCTATATTCTCCCCGCGCAATGTCGTTACTTTTTCTCCATCAATAAACACCGGGGCAGATGGAGTCTCACCTGTACCAGGCAGACTAATTCCAATATTAGCGTGCTTGCTTTCACCTGGACCATTTACAACACAGCCCATGACGGCAAGATTCATTTCTTCCACACCAACGTACTTTTCCCGCCATATTGGCATTTGACTACGAACGTACGCCTGGATGCTGTCAGCGAGTTCTTGAAAAAAACTACTGGTCGTCCTTCCACAACCCGGACAAGCTATTACTAGTGGAGTGAATGATCGAATGCCCATCGTCTGAAGAATTTCCTGAGCAACGATCACTTCTTTTGCTCTATCTCCACCAGGCTCTGGTGTCAATGAAACACGGATGGTATCGCCTATACCCTCATGCAGAAGTACTCCCATGGCGGCAGTCGAGGCAACAATTCCTTTGGAACCCATACCCGCTTCAGTCAAACCAAGATGCAATGCATAATCACATCTTGATGCTAAATCTCGATAGACAGATATTAATTTCTGAACCCCACTGACCTTACAAGAGAGAACAATATGATCTCGAGGCAAACCAATTTCCTCGGCACGTTCTGCATTGCTTAAAGCCGACACAATAAGAGCTTGTTGCATTACATCCTCAGCATCTGCGGGCTCCTTTAATTTCGCATTATCATCCATCATCCGAGTCAATAATTCCTGATCAAGACTACCCCAGTTCACTCCGATTCGAACAGGTTTTTTATATTCAATTGCCTTTTCGATCATGGTGGCAAACTGACTGTCCTTTTTCCTGCCAAAACCAACATTACCTGGGTTGATTCGATATTTGGCAAGTGCCTCTGCACAATCTGGATATTTATTGAGTAAAGTATGCCCGTTGTAATGAAAATCGCCCACAAGAGGAACACTGCACCCCATGCCATCAAGCTTGTCACGAATTTCACCTACCTTAGAGGCTGCTTCTTCGTTATTTACAGTTATTCGCACCAGTTCCGAACCTGCTGCGGCAAGTTGCTGTACTTGTTTAACAGTAGCATCAACATCCGCTGTATCAGTATTAGTCATCGACTGGACAACGATTGGGTTATCTCCCCCAATAGTGACAGAACCGACTTTAACGCCAACACTCATACGTCTTTGAAACAAGATGCTTACATTATCCATTAATTATTACCAGATTTGTGCACTGCAAGTGAGTCTAACGACAAGCGCAACACTGTCAAGACTATTGCTGCTGATAGATATCAGAATTTGGATTGAACGCTAACCACGCAAATGCGAAATGAACACCACTATTAACCTTTTCTAATCGTTTTCCAACCAATGGTCCAGCAATTGCGCGTCCTAAAATATCCCAGCTGGATCCAGTTTCTATATCTTTAATTACGTCATCACTATATTCAAAATTTAAAATACGATTATCTAAACGTCTTGACCATGCAGTAACCGAAGGTATCAGTCGTGAATCAACTATTTTGCTTTCATCCAGAACAGATAATGTGCCTTGTTTACTCATCAGTACCACAGGCAAGCCCGTGATTTCGTCATTAATCACTGGTTGTCCATTGAATATACTGAATGGATATAATCGTTGCTGATCATTATTACGTATAAAAATTACACGTTCCATTGCCGGTAAACGAGCATCGATTGCATCATTAAATAAAAAAGGTATATCACCAACTTTATCGTAACCGCGATATGGATTTTTACCATAGGATCTAAAATATCCTGTTTTACGCGACAATATTTTTGCATCTGGATATGCAAATCGAAAATCTCCATATGCAACAATATTGGCTGTAACTTGTTTTAATTTTATACCGGCATATTCACCAACAATGCCCGTTCCAGTAAATTGTTGCCACCAACTTTCTGTTTGACGATCATACATCACCATATCACTCATCCTGAGTTTCCCAGTTGTACCAAAATCAAGAATTTGATTATTAACTCTTCGATCAAAAACAATAGTCGCATTACATAGTGGACAAAACGTTACAGAAACAGGAATACCACCTACGGTATCATTTACGATTTCATGGTAAATCATTATTTGTAAGGGATAGGCCTTTATCTCATTATTTATTTCAAGTTCAATGACCGGCTCATTCTCATTTAGCCAACTATTAGCTTCCTCAATAGATATAAACTTAGGGTTATCGATTGCTGGAATACCATCTTTAGGCGGTCCACCCGAATGTATTTCCTCCAATTCAACAATTCGCTTTGAGAAATCCGTTGTTGGCCATTCCAGATTTTTCCTTAATGTTGAATCTGCCAACATACTTGACTTGATCAAGAGCCAATACGTTGCCAATATGATCAGACAGCTACCTAGTATAATCAGTCGCCATCTTGCTGAATGAGACAAAAATATTTTTTTCATCTTTTTGTCAGTGCGTGTTTGCTATAATTTGCTCCCTCAGGCCATAGACAGATTTAAATAGATTTTGTTCACAGTATATAATTAGTCTGCATAATGATTGATCTATAAAAATTATGCGGAAATAATAAAAAGTACATGAGATACTGGAAATTATATGGATAAAAAAAATAGCTATACAAAAGAGGAACTTTTAGTTTGCGCAAGAGGTGAAATGTTTGGTGAGGGCAATGCTCAACTCCCATTGCCCCCTATGCTTATGTTTGATCGAATAACATGCATAAATGAAGATGGGGGTTCTTTTGGTAAAGGACAAATTATTGCAGAGTTAGATATTGTTCCTGAACAGTGGTTTTTCGCATGTCATTTCCAGAATGACCCTGTCATGCCAGGCTGCCTTGGTCTTGATGCTATGTGGCAATTGATTGGTTTCTTCATGGGTTGGTTAGGCGCTCCAGGACATGGTCGAGCACTTGGCGCAAGCGAAGTAAAATTCACGGGCCAGGTAACCCCGGAAAACAAACTAATAACCTATCATATTGACATGAAGCGCGTTATTCTGCGGAAATTAAAAATGGGTGTTGCAAATGCACATATGGAAGTGGATGGTAAAGAAATTTATATCGCAAAAGATCTACGAGTTGGATTATTTGAATCAACTGAAGGGTTCTAACGAAAATTGTCATGAAAAGAGTTGTTGTCACCGGCCTTGGCATAGTTTCCAGTATTGGAAAAAACAAACATGAAGTTTTAGATTCATTAAGATCTGGAAAAAGCGGGATTGAATTTTCACCCGAATATGAGGAATTGGGTTTTCGCTCTCATGTGCATGGTTCAATAAAATTAAATATTAATGAATTAATAGATCGTAAATTCAGACGCTTTATGGGTGATAGCGCTGCCTTCACTTATTTAGCAATGCGAGAAGCAATAGAAGATGCAGCGCTTGAAGAGAATAATATTTCCAATCCACGCTCTGGTCTGATAGTAGGATCAGGTGGCGGTTCAAATGAAAATATGTCTCTGGCCATTGATACACTCCGAGATAAAGGTGCCCGTACAGTCAGACCAACGATGGTGCCACGCATAATGACTAGCACAAATAGCGCCTGTCTCTCAGTCGCCTATCAGGTTAAAGGAGTTAATTATTCAATCAGCTCTGCATGTGCCACGAGTACGCATTGTATTGGCAATGCCTATGAGCTTATCCAAAGTGGAAAACAAGACATTATCTTTGCCGGTGGCGGAGATGAAGTCCACTGGACCAGCACTTTACTGTTTGATGCTATGGGTGCACTTTCGTCCAAATATAATCATTCACCGGAAACAGCATCACGTCCATATGACGCTAGCCGTGATGGTTTTGTCATTTCTGGTGGTGGAGGTATTCTTGTGTTGGAAGAGATGGAACATGCCCTAGTAAGAGACGCAAAAATCTATGCTGAGATAACTGGCTACGGCGCTACGTCAGATGGACATGATATGGTTAAACCTTCAGGAGAAGGTGCAGTGCGCTGTATGCAACAAGCACTAACAACAGTTAAAACACCCATTGACTATATTAACGCTCATGCAACGAGCACACCTGCAGGTGATATAACAGAACTGAGCGCTATTAAAGAGGTTTTTAAAGAAAAAATACCTGCAATCAGTGCGACAAAATCTTTAAGTGGTCATGGCTTAGGAGCTGCGGGAGCGAATGAAGCAATTTATTCATTATTAATGTTGGAACATGATTTTATCAGTGCATCTGCTAACGTAACAGAATTGGATACAGGAGCAAATGGAATGCCAATAATTTTGCAGCGTCAGGATGATGCAAATCTCAATGCAGTAATGTCAAACAGTTTTGGTTTTGGAGGCACTAATGCCACATTGGTTTTTCAACGTCCGACTTAAATTTATCCTAAATCTGTAGGTAGTCAGGTAATCAAAAATGGATATAACCAAAATGATTACTGTTTTATTGAGTTGGACTATTTATCTTACCAGTTACCCCCATCCTGAAGTATCTCCAGCACTGGAGTATCGGCCTCATGCATTCTTCGTCGAAAATGTATGCCTTGGACATAAAAAATGTTCGGTTGCTGGTTGGTATGATGATAATGGCACTATCTTTCTAGATGAACGTGTTAAAGGTCAATACGATGCTATGACACGGAGTCTCATTGTCCATGAATTAGTACATTACCTACAAGATCTCAGTGGGAAATTTGACGCTGAAAGTTGTGATGATCACAATCGACGCGAGCGCGAGGCTTATTCAGTACAGCGCCAATACCTAAATAAAATAGCTGGTCGCTTTTCAGTCATATATTTAAATATTCCACCCTGCCCTCGCAGCTAATTAATTAACGAATAAAAATTATTGTAGGACCATATTTGCAGGATCATAATTTGAATGCATAATGAAATACTTATCTCGCTAGCAGGTATCGGTGTTTTAGGTATTGCCTGCCAATGGCTCGCATGGTGGGCAAAATTACCTGCCATTCTTTTTCTCTTGCTTAGCGGGTTAGTAGTGGGACCCGTGACAGGAATATTAAAACCAGATGATCTGTTTGGTGATTTATTATTTCCCATGGTGTCACTATCTGTTGCCATTATCTTGTTCGAAGGCAGTTTGACCCTAAGGATAGACGAGATAAGAGGTTCAGGTTCAGTGGTTCGTAATCTTATCTCTATTGGTGCATTAATTACTTGGCTGATCACTTCAGCAGCAACCTATTTTATGCTCGCATTCCCATTCGAAATTTCATTGTTGTTCGGGGCTGTAGTTGTTGTCACTGGACCAACCGTCATTATGCCTATGCTACGGACTGTTCGGCCTAACGCAAAAATTGCCAATATCTTACGTTGGGAAGGTATTGCAATTGATCCACTCGGTGCATTGCTTGCTGTACTGGTTTTCGATTTTATTATCTCACGTCAGTCAGGTAATGCATTTACAAGTGTTGCTTTTGCGTTTGGGGGTATTGTCCTTTTTGGAACGCTGATCGGGATCGTAGCTGCCTGGTTACTTGGCCTGGTATTAAGACGGCATTATGTGCCTGAGTATTTGCGTAATGTACTAACACTAACGTTAGTCTTTGCGGTTTATGGATTTGCTGATTTTATTGAACATGAATCCGGTTTGCTTGCAGTCACCATCATGGGAATGACGCTCGCTAATATGGATGACACAAATATTGATGATATTTTGGATTTCAAAGAAAGTCTGAGTGTGCTGCTGATTTCTGGTTTATTTATCATACTTGCTGCACGCATTGAATTTTATCAATTCAGCCAAATTGGTTGGCAAGCTATAAGTATACTCATCGTTATCATGCTGTTAGCAAGACCTTTAGCTGTATGGGTTTCATCCTGGAATTCTGATCTTTCTTTTAATGAAAAATTTTTAATTTCATGGATTGGCCCTCGAGGGATAGTCGCTGCTGCAGTAGCATCGGTCTTTGCGCTCCGATTAGAAGAAGCAGGACACCCGGATGCAGTATTTTTAGTTCCACTAACCTTTCTGGTAATCATAGGAACGGTTGTTATACAAAGTGCAACTGCAAAACAATTTGCGATATGGCTTAATGTTAGAGAACCAGAACCCGATGGTGTTTTGCTAATCGGTGCCGGAAACGTTGCACGAGCAATCGGCAAAGCACTACAAGATCATAATTTTAAAGTTGTCCTAACTGATAGCAATTGGGAAAACACAAGTTTTGCACGCATGGAAGGTTTAATCACTTACTACGGCAATCCTATTTCTGAACATGCTGAACGTAACCTTGATCTCGTTGGTGTTGGTCGCATGTTAGCTATGTCCGGTCGAGGTAATCTAGATACACTTGCCAGCTTGCGTTTTAGGGCTGATTTTGGTCAAAAGGGTGTTTTTGAATTAAAAACAACGCGTGAAAACATCATTGACGACAAGCATAAAATATCGACCCGTCATCGTGGTTATCAATTATTTGGTGATGACGTTACCCATGGTGTACTTGCTTCATGGTTGCGCAATGGAGCAGAAATACGCAGTACTCAATTAAGTGATGCATTTAACTTTGAGCAATACATGGAAAAATATGAAGGACTGATTATCCCTTTATTTGCTATAGATAAAAAACGCCGCTTACATTTTTTTGTAGTAGAAGAGACCTTCAAACCAGAACCAGACTGGATCGTTGCCAGCCTTATCCAGCCTGAAAAAGTGAATTTCTGATAGCCAATCGATAATTACCCGAAAAACTCCTTGTTGTGAGAGAAAATCAATTAATGTGAACTCGTTCACACTAAATTCAACTATATAAAATTTAAGATATCAGAAGTGTGTATTTCATCACACTCCCCCCCAAGCAAGATCTACTAGAATACCCAGCATAGCAGACATCATTTTCTCTCTAGATGCTTGTAATTAGCCCGGTCTCGCTCTTACCCTCCTCCCCCACTTGAGCGATTCCGGGTTTTTTATTTCCCCTAAGAAAAAAAATCATACATTTTTTAAAGTTTCTGGCCTTAATCCAAAGGCAATAATGCGTGCCATTATCTTCCGAAAGAATGAAAAATTAGACATGACACGCATAGGCAATGGTGGCCGAAAGGGTTTATCTGTCTTTAGCGCACTTGCGATTATTCTTTTTTGTATAAAAGCCTGGACTGTTTGGATAAACTGGATTGGTCTTTCACGTTGCTGTTGTACTTTAGCCAGATTTTTCTCTGTCACACTTCCTTTGATGAGTGGTTCGGTCAACAGATTTGCTACTGCAACTGCATCATGTATGGCGTAGTTAATACCTACCCCACCCACTGGCGACATCACATGCGCTGCATCGCCAATTAAAAGTAATCCCGGTTGATGCCACTGATCTACACGCCCAGTAACAACTGATAAAATTGCGCACTGTGACCAATCCTTAAGTACCGATATAGATTTTTTTAGTTCTGGAACCAGTTTCAATAATTCATTATGAAAAGACCCCATGCCCGACTCTCGTAATTTTTTGTATGAACCTTTCATAACTACAAATCCCATTTGCCATTCGTCACCTCTATCAATCATGACCAACATCGTGCCTGAACCAAACCGGATCTCTGCTGCTTGACCCAGCGCATTATCATGATCACGTGGTAATTTAAACCAGATAACATCCATGGGGGGTGATGTTTTACCTAATTTAATACCCGCCTTTTGTCTCACAGTTGAACCACGTCCATCGGCCCCAATCGTTAGGCACGCATTCAATCTTTTTTCTTGTCCTTCATGTTTATATACAACCCCTGTTGTTTGATTATCTTCCTTGATTAAATCAATTACTTTTGCATTCATTAACAAACGAAAATTTGGCAGTTTTTTTGCTTCGGCAGTAAGGAAATTTAAAAAATGCTCTTGAGGTATCAGAGCCACATAAGGATATGCTGTATCTAGCATTGAAAATTCAGCAATTGTGATTGAGTTATCTGCACTACCAAATTGGAGTTTCTCCAGTTTGCCCCGTGATAGTTTCAGAATTGATTCTGCCAGCCCGAGTTGATTAAAAATTTCCAAAGAAGATGCATGTAGCGTATCTCCTCTAAAATCCCTATCAAAATCAGCCTGACCCTCAAGTAAGGTAACTGGGATACCTTGTCTTGCAAATAGCAATGCAAGTACGACACCTGCAGGTCCTGCGCCAACAATACAAACGTGATGCTGGACAGATTCATCAAATGGCATATTAATTGCCCCCTCTTTGATAAAGAAAAAGTAACAATAACAAGTGTCACAATCTTCCTTTTCGTTATAATGTCCGGCTTTTCTATGAGCCTCTTGATATACCATGATAGAACAGATCAGAAATGTTGCCATTATTGCCCATGTCGACCATGGCAAAACTACCCTCGTTGACCAACTGCTAATCCAATCAGGCACTCTTTCATTACGTGAAGAAACACAAGTTCGCGTCATGGACAGCAATGATCTGGAACGTGAGCGCGGTATTACCATCCTGGCAAAAAACACGGCTATTAATTGGGAGCAATACCGAATCAATATCATTGACACACCTGGTCATGCCGATTTTGGTGGTGAAGTTGAACGTGTTTTATCAATGGCAGATTCCGTATTACTACTGGTCGATGCTGTCGATGGGCCGATGCCACAAACACGCTTTGTAACGCAAAAAGCACTTGCACGTGGATTTCGGCCTATTGTTGTAATCAACAAAATTGATCGCCCAGGTGCGCGTCCAGACTGGGTATTGGATCGCACATTTGATTTGTTTGATCGATTAGGTGCTAGCGATGAACAACTAGACTTCCCAGTCGTCTATACATCAGCACTTTATGGCTATAGCTCACTAAACTCTTCTAATCGTTCAGGGAATATGCAAGCATTATTTGAAACGATAGTTGCAAAAGTACCACCACCTGTAATTGACTCCAATGGCCCATTTCAGATGCAGATTAGTTCACTGCATTATAATAATTATGTGGGTGTAATTGGCATTGGCCGAATATCCAGAGGTATTATTCATTCGAATACGCCTGTAATTATTACAAATCATAAAGGTGAAAAAAGACAAGGACGGATATTACAAATTTTTAAACTGCTTGGATTAGAACGTTCTGAAATATCTAAAGCAAGCGCTGGAGACATTGTCGCAATAAGTGGTATAGAAACTTTGGGGATTTCCGAAACACTCTGTGCACCTGAATGTCCTGAAGCACTACCACCACTAACTATTGACGAACCTACAGTCAGCATGACTTTTCAGGTCAATGATTCCCCTTTCTGTGGCAAGGAAGGAAAATATGTTACATCCCGGCAAATTTATGAACGTCTGCAACAGGAACTAAAACATAATGTCGCATTACGTGTTGAACAAACAGATGACCCAGACAAGTTTATAGTCTCTGGTCGTGGCGAACTCCATCTGTCAATACTCATAGAAACTATGCGACGTGAAGGATACGAGCTCGGTGTATCTCGACCAGAAGTCATACTGAAAGAGGTTAAGGGCAATCTATGTGAACCTTTCGAGCAACTCACCGTAGACTTGGAAGATACGTATCAAGGGGCCGTGATGGAAATCCTTGGATCCCGGGGGGGAGAACTTAAAGAAATGCTGCCTGATGGTAAAGGCAGGGTAAGACTTGACTATATGATCCCTGCGCGGGGCTTAATAGGCCTTAGAACAATATACTTGACAGCAACTTCTGGTACTGGACTTCTGTACCATGTTTTTGATCATTATGGCCCAATAAAAAATGTTGCATCCAGCCATCGTATAAACGGCGTACTCATTGCTAATTCTAATGGTAAAACGCTAGGTTATGCTTTATTTAATTTACAAGAGAGAGGCCAGATGCTAATTGAACCAGGTGTGGAAGTATACGAAGGTATGATTGTAGGTATTCATGCGCGCGACAATGATTTGGTGGTCAACCCACTTAAAGCCAAACAACTTACAAATATTAGAGCGGCAGGTAAAGATGATAATATTCTATTAACACCTCCTGTACGTTTCAGCCTTGAACAAGCATTGGAGTTTATAGATGATGACGAACTGGTAGAAATTACACCTAAAAATATTCGGTTACGCAAAAAATTATTACTGGAACATGAACGAAAAAGTGCCTCACGGCGTAAGGCTGGTTAAATTTATTCAACCCCGAAAAGCTTATTTCAACTTTTTTCTATAGGACAGTATGTATCAAACAAACATAAAGCCAAATCTTCTTCATCACATACTAATCGTTTAGTGCCAGTGGTAAACCAGCTGCCAGAAGAAGTAACAAGTGGACATTTTTCTTTTATGGGCAACCCATCTAATTTCAAAAATTTTTCATCATTTTTATATTTGCAGGATACAAATCCACCATTATTTTCAATACTTACTGCAAACAACTCCTTAACAGATAACAAATCATTCAGAGTTACACCCTTATCAACAGTCCACTCATAATCTTTAGATATTAGTCTATAAGTAATATCTTCAATCGAAGGGCAATGATCTGCAAAAACATTTTGTGCCACAAAATTTACGCATACAAAAAATAATCCTCTAATAAAAAACGTATTGGTAGTTTTCATTTGTAACCTAACTAAAATTAGATTCTATATAAAATTTGCTGTCCACTTGCTGGATATTATTGAAATTAATTTATCATTATCACATGCCCAAAAACGTAATTTGAGCTGTTTTTTTATCACTAAATATCAAACCTAAATTCCTGTTCAGAAACGATGGTGCGACGCACAAATATAGGCTAAAATAATTCCTATTAATCTACCTGCTATAGCAGTAAGAGGTAAAAATTCCTATGCAAATCAAAGATAAAGTCGCCGTAGTCACCGGGGCAGCAAGTGGTATTGGTCACGCTGTATGCCTGGAACTGGCCAGTCGAGGTATTAGAGCCATCGGTATGGTTGATGTGAGCGAAGAAGTGAAACTCGCAGCTGAGCAAATTAACGAGGAGACAAAAACTAAATGTGCTATCCCATTCCAGGGAAACACAACAGATCCCGAATTTAGAACCCGTGTGTATGACTCGCTTTGTGAACAATATGACGCCGTTAATATTTGTGTTCCCTGTGCTGGCATTACCCGAGATGCACTTGCTGTTAAAGTTAATAAAGAAACCGGCAAATCTGAAATTTATCCATTAGAAAAATTTCAGCTTGTTGTTGAAGTTAATTTGATAGCGCCCATTTATTGGGCCATGGAAATGGTAGCTCGTATAGCTGAACAACGAGTGGGAAAAGGATTAAAAAAATGGCACCCTGATGAGCGAATTCAGGGCACAGTAATATTCATTGGATCAATTTCATCACAAGGAAATAAAGGACAAATTTCCTATTCCAGTACTAAGGCGGGTCTTGAAGGTGCTGCAGCGACTTTAACAATGGAAGCAATGTTTCACGGTGTACGCTGTGGCGTTATCCATCCGGGATTCACTGACACACCTATGGTACGTGCCCTGGGTGATGAATTTATCGAAAAAAATATTCTCAAAGATACTCAACTTGGACGTCTGATCAGACCTACAGAAATAGCTGATGCGATTTGTTTTATGATCTCTAATTCAGCCGTCAGTGGCGAACTGTGGGCAGATGCCGGTTGGCACCCAACACCAGCTTAGTTAAAAATAATTAGCTAGGCACGTTTACTGAGATATGTATACCAAGAAGGTAGCAACCCGATTAAAACTACAACAATAAGCACTATAAAGAGTGGATCTTTACTTATGAAATAAAGCCAGAGTAAAAATGCCGTTATTCCTGTCCTGATATAAATAGTATTGATGTAATAACGAAAATCCTGATTGATTGTCATAAAAGCGATTAAACTTCCAAGCGCCATCATAAACATACCTACAACACGTGGCATTATATTGCCGTACTCACCATTAGATAAAAACAGATTTAATGTTAGCTCAGGGATAAATGCAAACCCAACTCCACCACCAATCAAATAACTTGCCAGATAAGTAAAAGTAATTTTTTTCATGATAAGTGTATCCTATTTAATTAATTGAGATCATGATATGCACTACATGCAACACTTTACGACAAAATCCCTAGTTTCTTAGCAAAGCTTTGTACATGGTGTGTAAAGGCTTCTGGTTGATCGAGTGTTAAAAAATGACCAGCATCTTTAACTATTTCTACTACTGCACCATTTATTCCAGATGCGGTTTTCTTACGATCTGACTCATAGGCCCAATCCTTTTCACCGTACACCAGAAGTACAGGAACATTAATTTTGTTATAGAGCTCATGTGCCTTTTGGAAAAGTGATGAGTGACGTATGAGATTAATGAAAGATCGATAATGACCTGGTCGTTCACCGACAACGAATAACTCATTAAGAAAGGCCTTAGGTAATGCACTTGCGGTTGAAACACCACCTTCAAAGATCTTCCCTTCAACCATTGGATTACGGAATCGCATAAATGTCTCGCCTAATACCGGTATAAGTGCAGATGTCATAATTATATTAGCAACAATATTTCCACGAGCAGCACCTTTCCCAGCATAATCATAAGGATTCACAGAGACGATAGCTTTAATCCTCTCGTTACCTGCTCCTGCCAACATTAATGGAATCGATCCTCCAATAGATACCCCCGCCACCAATACATCATTAAGATTCATCTTCTCTAAAAATTTTGCGACTGAATCATTAAATAAATCGGGTGTGTAATCAGTATCTGGAATATCTGACCAGCCATGGCCAGGATAATCAAAAGCATACACCGTAAAATCTTTTGATAAGGCTGGAATTACTTTTTGGAATATATCTAATTGTGTGCGTAGAGTATGCAAAAGGACTAAGGGAGGACCATTGCCCGTTTTGATATAACGGGCATTAATACCATCAATATTGACGTACTGGATTGATAGATCAGGTGCCCATTCCAAAGATGTCGGAGCAACTGGTTTTGTCCTCATCCACTCAACCAGCATTGAAATCGGGACTAATGCAAAAAATATGACGAGAAAGGTAATTAGAATTGTAGTACCCATATTATATTCCTCTTTAATTGACCTATAGTTACTTGTTATTTGCAAGTTACTATAGTACTGTAAATTGCAAAATGCAAGTCATTAATAATTCTGTTATCATTTTGAAGTGGCTAAACAAGTAAACCCATTGAAAAAATTGAGTTTCCAGCGCTCAGATTGCCCATTGGCCTGTGTATTAGATATTATGGGTGACAAGTGGACATTATTGATAGTTAGAGATTTATTTCATGGCAAACATCGATTTTCAGAATTTATACAATCTGGCGAAGATATAAAAACAAATATCCTGGCTGAACGGTTGAAACGACTGGAAAAAGCAGGATTAGTCAAAAAATCACCATACCAGAATAATCCACCACGGTACGAATATCACTTGACCAAAACAGGAAATAAGCTCTTTCCGATTATTGAGTCTTTTGTGAAATGGGCTCGTACTCACATACCCGGTACCCGAAAGCCCCGGATTGCAAATAGTTCATGACCACCACGCTGTACTATATTCATGACCCAATGTGTAGCTGGTGTTGGGCCTTTCGTCCCACCTATGATGTTATTTCTACCACCTTACCAAAAGAGGTACGTTTAAAACTTCTCCTTGGTGGATTAGCACCGGATACCGATAAACCCATGCCTGAAGAAACGCGTCAATATGTGCAAAATCATTGGAAGACTATTCAACAACAAGTCCCTGAGACACAATTCAACTTTGAATTTTGGAGCAAATGTAAACCACGCCGATCAACATACCCTGCTTGTCGTGCCGTCATCGCTGCTCGAAATCAAGATGCAAAATATGAAGATGATATGATCCTTGCTATACAGCATGGTTATTATCTGGAAGCACGTAATCCCTCTGATAGTAAAACACTGGTGTCATTTGCATTAGACGTTGGTCTCAACAGAGTAAAGTTTGAGCACGATCTGAATTCGCACAATACCGATGAAGTATTGCGGCAAGAAATAAAATTAACTCAACAACTTGGTATAAATGCTTTCCCGGCACTGCTTCTGGAAACCGACGATGTCTGTACTCAACTACCAGTCAATTATGGCGATCCAAAAAGCTCTCAACTGGCAATTAAAAATATAGTTAATCCATGATAACTTCATTTGAAAAGGCAATGTTTTGCATAATCAGTTGCTTCATTAGCTGTCCAATCTCCCTTAGGTTTCTCAGATAATTGCTGACACCATTTTTCACTACCAATTTCAGGGGCACATGCTGTTCCAAGAGCAACAACAGTTATTAAGAGTATAATAATGCGATTAAAATAGTTCATTCCTTTCTCCAGCGTGAGATTGATTATTAAAGCTATCCTTATTATTATTCATAACATGAAAAAAATCTGGTAATTAATTATGACAGATCATACTACAACTCCTAAAACTTTATGGACTGAAACACTCTTTGAAATTCTTATTGATGCACTTAAGGCTAATAAGAGTGATAAATATATAATAGAAGCACTAAAAGATTTGAAGCAAAAGCAACTTAAAGGGGTGGTGATTGTTTCACATATAGATAAAAAATTAGGAAAGGAACAGGCAATGCGAATTAAAACGCTCTTGCAAAAGGGTATATAGTTTTTATTTTTTCTGCCAGCATAGTATTCTATTGTTGGCAGGCATCTCACAATCCTGTTTCAGCATCATGCCAGCTTTACTTCCCAATTGATTAATATCTTCAAAATTACGTATAGCGCTATTCGGATCACGCAACTTTAGCCATCCATCAAAACGTTCATTACTATCACTGGTATATTTGCCGCCGTAATTAAACGGCCCATAAAGCGAAAAGATTCCTTCGCTTGGTAAAAGCTCGCCCACACCACTGAACATAGCTTCAATACCATTCCAGTGCAAAATGTGGGCTGTATTTGCTGAGAAAACAGCATCAACATTCAGCTTAGGCCAAGTAGATTGTGTAACATCCAATACAGTAGGTGGTCTCGTATTAGCAAGGTGAGCCTCCTCTAGCCATAAATTAATACCAGTATGGTTCTCTTCCAGATCGCTGGTATACCAAATTAAATGTGGAAGCCTTTTCGCAAAATAAACCGCATGCTGTCCTGTTCCGCTTCCTATCTCAAATACAGCCTTACACTGGGAAAATAGCGGTTCAATAATTGAATATATAGCTTCCTGATTCCTGTCACAGGCCTCAGCATAAGGCTTGGTCATTGCCTTATTCGTTTGTTCAAGTCCGCTCATAGTAGCTAGTACCAACGCTTTCAGAGCGCCTAATTTTTAAGCTCTCCCATAAACAGCACTTTCTCCCATATTTTACCCATATGATGATCACTTATGGTGCAAAGAATGGGGTTTAACAACCTTTGCTTTACGTCTGTAATGTTTCCTGGTTACTGCACTGGTTGAATGATCTAATAGCTCTGTTGCATGTTGTTCTGTAGTGTCACTTGCTGTCTTTGCTCTTAAATCACTCTCTGTAAAATGTACTGTTAACTCTGTCTTTTCTAGTGCCTTGTCTTGCCAGCGTTTCCATATTGAGTTAAAGCCCGTTGTTAATTTTTTTTCATTAATGTAAGGCTGTCCCCTGTTTGTATGGAATAACCAGATTGATCCTATTTTCTTTCTTGTAGATTTTGCATATTCAATTGCACCCTCAAGCTCTGGTGTCCATTCAATAATAATTCGCTTACCTGTTTTATTTTGGATTACATGAATTCCATCTTTCTTTAGGTCTTGCAGTTTGATCGACAACATGTCCCCTTTGCGTAACCCTGTTTGTTGTTTGATCGGCACATACGCTAGTATAAGTTGTGGGGCTACAGTTAGGGCTTCTTCAAGTTCCCAATCTTCCAAGTATCTATCGCGTGGTTTAACAGAAAATTTTCTTATGTTGTTCTTAATAGGGTGTTGATCACACAGCCCCCACTCTAACGCCATAGTGTAAGCATGACTCAATATAGAAATAAACCGATTGGCAGTATTAATTCCGTGTATCTCAGCCTCTTTTGTTTTAACCAGATTTACGTCTTTTGGTTTAAGTTTATTGATTGGAATATGCCCTAGTGTTGCTGTAATACTTTTTATAATTCTTGATTCCCTATATTGAGTAGTGGATGATTTATCAGGCATGACCTTTATTGAATACAGCTCCATAAGGTCGGCTATAGAGTTTGCCCCTTCCATTAACTCAAGACGGTCAGCCCATGCTCGTAATGCTTCTGGAAGAGTTTTACCTAATCTGAAATCCTTCTTACCATCCCACTGGCTTTCGTTACCTGGAGGGACACGATAGTAATAAGCCCCGAAACGATAGCGCCAACGTTTTAGAAGTCCTTGGTTCTCAGTTAAGTTTCTCTTTCGTCCCATAAATACTTAAATCAGGTTTATATTCTTTATTTGTTTTATCAAACGCGCCCATTATTCTTAGGTAGTGTTCTCTTGCTACTAATGGATGGCCATCAGGTCTTACTTTTACTTCATAGCCAATTTGCCTAAGTATTCTCACTTGAGCACTTGAGCGTTTCTTTCCCGTAACTTCAATAAGCTCGCTCTCGGTTAAGTTTAGACTATTCACAGTAAATATTTAACATTTACGTAGTAACATGTGTACTGGCTTATTCCACCAATGAATACGTCCACACGCATTACATTTTGCATATGAGCCA
>CAZCXC010000275.1:0-1806 GCA_964502505.1 uncultured Enterobacteriaceae bacterium | reverse complement strand
ATATCTGGGAGCGTTAAGAGTGATTGATATTCTGGTCGGGGATCCTGAACAGAGTGTTGGCGATCTGATGAAAAAAGAATCGTGTATCTCTGCTGATTTTTCTGCCAGTGAAGTTGCCAAGGTCTTTGAGCAACGCGATCTGGTTTCTGCAGCCGTGGTAAACGACAAAGGCATATTGCTTGGCCGTATCACCGTGGATGATGTTGTCGATGTGATTCAGGACGAAGCAGAACAAACTGTCAGGAGCATGGCAGGTCTGGGTGATGACGATATGTTTGCGCCGATATTCACCAGCACAAAACGTCGAGCTATCTGGCTCGGTATTAATTTGGCAACAGCCTTTCTTGCTGCCTGGGTCATTGGTCGTTTTGAAGACACCATCCAACAACTGGTTGCGCTTGCCGTGCTCATGCCAATTGTTGCTGGCATGGGTGGTGTTGCTGGCAGCCAAACCCTGACGATTGCCATCCGTGGTATTGCGCTGGGTCAATTAGGTAGAAGTAATGCCCGCGCCTTGATGGTAAAAGAGATCTCTGTGGGTTTATTAAATGGCCTAATGTGGGCCTGCGTGGTGTCTGTCATCGTTGTCTTCTGGTTTGATGATACTTCGCTTGGTTTTATTATTGGTTTGGCAATGATTGTAAATTTGCTCGTCGCGGCATTAGCAGGGGCTGTCATTCCCCTGGGCCTGAAACACTACGGGATTGACCCAGCGATTGCTGGGGGTGTTATTTTGACTACGGTGACGGATGTGGTTGGATTTATGACATTTCTTGGTTTGGCTTCGTTGTATTTGGTCTCATAAATATAAGTTCGTCATAGTCACAAAATCTTCGGCATTTTCGTCATGTCGGCCTTGAGCCGGTATCCAGTGAAAAATACACCGCCTGAAAGGCGGCCTTTATTTATCTGTAAGAACTTACCTTTATCGTAGTATAGGTTTCGCCCTGTACGGCGAGGCACTTCTTTTTTGCTTGTCCAAAAAATGAAGTGCCCAAGAAAAAAAGACACCCTAATGTCTTCCCCTGTGGGTTCCTGAATTTATTTTAATGACTCACTCGCCGTTCACAGGACTCATCCCTGATCCGGTGGACTAAAAATCGCATCCCTGCGATTTTTGCGCTACTCATCAAAATAAATTCAGCAAGACATCAACGGGGATTAAAGGCAACTGACTCAATGAATGTGGCACATTGATAAAAACCGATCTATCCTGAGCAATAACTTATCAGACCTAAGGGAATAGTAATGAAAACACCTAACATCAATTTTTCTCCTAAAAATGGCGCGCTTTTAGCCTATATGTCCAATAAACGCGCCATTTAGGCTCACTATATAAGAAAAATAAGCGGCCACTCATGTTTCCGCTTATCAACAAGTTAAACATTCTAACAATAATTAAATGACAGATTTGTACCAACTCCCTGATGACCTGCCTGTTCCGGTTGATGATGGGGCGTGTGATCATCTTGAGGGTATGTTATTGCCTTCATTATTGCTTGAAACCAGTTCCGGTAATTCACAGGATCTTTCAGAATTAAAGGGCATCGTTGTTATCTTTTTTTACCCGATGATTGGAAATCCTGATTCACCACCAATGTTGGGTTGGAATGAAATACCTGGGGCAAGGGGATGCACACCGCAGACATGTTCTTATCGAGATGCTTATCAGCAGTTAACTGATTTAGGTGCCAGGGTTTTTGGTGCGAGTTCTCAGGCTATTGCAGAACAATATGAAGCAGCGGTTCGCCTGAAGTTGCCTTTTCAGCTTTTAAATGATTCTGCATTTAAATTAACTGAATCGCT
>CAZCXC010000274.1:0-2458 GCA_964502505.1 uncultured Enterobacteriaceae bacterium | reverse complement strand
TTAGAAATCATCGTGGAATTATTAACTGAACATGGACAAGGTGGGAATTGTGCTGAACATTTTACCATGACCTATCACAACTCATACCTGATAACGGATAAAACCGAAGCATGGGTATTGGAAACAGCAAGTCAGTATTGGGTGGCGGAAAAAATTACCAGCGGCACCCGTTCCATATCAAATAACCTTAGTATCCGTAACAAAGGCGACTTGCGCCATCCGAAATTTGATCTCGCAATGAAAGAAGAAAGTAAAACAGACTTTAATTTCGCTCAACTCTTTTCAATGCACGACAACGAAGACGCACTCTCCCCCTACTCCCGGGAAGGCCGAGTCAGACAACTATGCCAACAGAATGAAAATCAATTTACCGTAGAAACGGCAAAGACCATCCTTCAGGATCATGATGGTGATATTTGTATGCATGGTGAATTCGAGACAAGAGGCAGCCAAATATCCATCTTATCCAAAAAGAACTGCAAACACATGTTTACGCAAGGCCCTTTCCCCTGCCAAGAAAAGTATCAACTTAAAACCTTTACAATTTAAAAATATATGACATGCATGGACGACCGCCAAGGATGGCGGAAGTGCAGATAATGTAGGGAACTATTATCTGCCGACCTATATTTAATTGATAATACGGGAGACATGCACATGTACAGTGGAATCCGTCCCTTTTTTGCCTATTTATTATGATTCTTAATCATCAAGACAATACCCGTGATCATCAATAGTGGGTAATAGAGAATAGCGAGCACATACACAATAAGCATCAAGGCAACAAACAACATGTTACCGTTGTAAGCAATCTGCTCAAAGTAGATATAACATGGTAACAAAAATAGAATGGGCCCAATAAACAGCAGCAGCCAACGTTTCCATCCGGTTAATACGGAGGCAATTAAAATTGCCAGGCAAATTCCTATAACAGGCCAGATTGTTCCAATCAAGATAAGGATATTCTTGATCTGCATGAGTTAATTAAACAATAGCTTTCAGAAAATACAACCCCCAAACCAAACAATCGTCATATTCAGAATCGATCATTTGCCGAGGACATCGGGTGCCATGCACACGACTCCAAGGACGATGTCCCATACCCGCAATCATCACGGGATGGAGGAGGTAGAGTAATGTCGGGATCAGTTACCGAGGTACAGTGGAATCCATCCCTTTTATTTAATATTTTCCCTAACTGCTATACTTTAAATAGGAAGCTAGTCATTAACGATAACGACATAAATCAATTGAGATAAGGAGAGAGATAATGGCCGATAGCGTATATAGAATTACCGAATTGGTCGGAACCAGCGAGACATCATGGGAAGAGGCTGCAAAAAATGCTGTAGAAACTGCCAGTAAGACTTTAAAAAATCTTCGTGTTGCAGAAATAACCAAGCTCGATATGAAAGTTGAAGAAGGAAAGGTGGTTGCGTATCGCAGCAGGGTGGCCCTTTCATTTAAATACGAACATTAATATTATCTTTGTACGGATAGTATGAGTGAATATAACCGGGCGTCGTGCGTCCTGGCCCTTCTACTGTAAGAGTTACAAAATTTTAATCTGGCTATATTAAAATAAATGACATGCATGGATGCATTAATGCCGCGGGGATAGGATATCCAAGAGTGGCCTGTCCCTTTATTCTTCTTATTCCACATCAACTTCGATCATATCACCCGATAAACGAACAGCATATATACTCACATCCTCATCGGCTGGATCAAGAGTAACCTTCCCGGACCTGATATTGAAGCATGCACCGTGCCACGGACATTCGATCTCGTCACCATCAATATTCCCATCACTTAGTGGTCCGCCTTCGTGCGTACATGTGTCATCAATGGCAAAGAACTCTTTACCAAGCTTAAATAGGGCTATGCTCTTCCCCTCCACCTCTACACATTGGGCCTGTTGATTGTCGAAGTCTGAAACTTTAGCTACAGAGACAAAATTTGACATCGTGTTACTCCATTATTAAACGGACAAGCGTCATTGTTTGAGCGTTTATATAGATCACAAAACCTTTGACTTTCATTTAAAGCATAGAATAGGTCTGAGTTAAAGCAATAAGACTGCGCATAAAAAAATCTAATGTGCCCGACCCCTTTAATTCTCTTGAAGGTAATCCCAAAAAGATTCGCCTTTAATTTGTCCCTTGGCATCCACCAGATCAGTAGTGATATCGGTCAGATAAAAATCATAAACCGTTTCCCTTTCGTGTTTAAGTGGAGTATCGCAATAACAGGTTTCAAACCATTCGATTATGCCTTCTCCTACAATTTTTGCTTTCTTCATACTGGAAACAATCTCTGCACCATCAGGTTGCTGACTTGCAATCGTGCCATCGGTCAACTTTTGAAAAAATTCACCGGCTTTATCTTCAATGTATCTGGCTTGAACTTTATAATTCATGATTAACTTATTTCACCATTCACCAATTATTCATTACCG
>CAZCXC010000273.1:0-1618 GCA_964502505.1 uncultured Enterobacteriaceae bacterium | reverse complement strand
ATATTAATATTTTCATCATTCATATTTTTAGTACCGACATATTTTTAATCTAGTTGTATTACGCCTCTACAATAACTATGCAAGACGTCTGTAACTTTTTTAAAGCGTAGCGTCTGGCTATTTAGTTTCTCAAAAGCAATGCTATTTTTATTACAGTAATCCGTAATTACGTTAATAGCTTTTTCTGAGGCGGCAAGGTTCATTTGGTTTTATTTATTAATGGGTAAAACAATGCGTTTTCGTCTCCCATAAAAATACCCCGCAACGATGCTAAACAGGGACTTATCTATGAGTAACTCAGAAATTTATGGGAGGGTATGGATTTGTAACTTGTTAATTATCAGGGATAATACAGAATTCAGATGATACATGGTCATTGCTTTATATGTCTTCTGGCTTCTGCCTCTATGAAGATACGTTTTACATTAGGGAATTTATTTTTAATAGCTTTATCAAGATTGGCAACAATAATTTCCATCTCATTCGCGGAAGTAGGGTCAATAAAATCAACACTGATATTTACCAAAATAAAATCAGGGCCCATATGCATAGTTAGTATTTCATTAATATGCCCAATTTTTGCGTGGGATTTTGCTATCTTCTTTATGCCATTTACTACATGTGTATTTGCACACTCTCCAATAAGTAATCCCTTTGTCTCATAGGCTAACCAGGCTGCTGTTCCAGCAAGGATTAACCCAATAATAATCGATGCAATACCATCAAACGCATAGATACCAGTAGTTTGTGCTAAAAATATTGCAATTAATGCAACAAGTAATCCCAATATGGCCGCAGAGTCTTCAAATAATACAACAAACAGAGAAGGATCCTTCCCTCGCTGCACGGCTTCAAGGTAACCCCATTTTCCTTTAGCCCGTGTAAATTCACGTAAGGCGAAATACCATGCGGCTCCCTCAAATAGTATGGCTAAACTCAATACAATATAATTAATCATTACATTATTTATAGGCTTTGGATCGAATAGTCGATGTACACCTTCATAGATGGAAACACCTGCCCCCACTGCAAATATAAGAATAGCTACCACAAAACTCCAAAAATAAATCTCTTTGCCGTGACCAAATGGAAATCTTTCATCAGCAGGTTTTTTAGCTTGTTTTAATCCATACAGCAAAAGAATCTGATTACCGGTGTCCACCAATGAATGAATCCCTTCTGAAAACATCGCTGAACTGGAAGTAACAGACGCAGCGATGAATTTAGTAATTGCAATTAATGAATTACCAAGTAACGCGGCGATAATCACGAATTTACGAGATGAGGCCATTTATTCCCCTGCTTCCCTTATTTTTCTACGTGAAGACTTTAGATGACCATGTTTTGATTTTCTATCAAGTCTTTTTTGTTGAGACCCAAGCGTAGGACGAGTAGAAATACGTTTTTTTCGTGTTGCTATTGAATCTTGTATTAAGTCTACTAAGCGCTCAAATGCTATTTCTTTATTCTTCTCCTGGCTGCGATATTCCTGTGCTTTGATTACAATTACACCCTCTCTATTAATACGTTTATCTTTTAATTTTAACAGCCGTTGTTTATAAAACTCAGGTAATGATGAAGCCAGGAGAAGAATAAAGAAATAGCATTTGAGCGCTTA
>CAZCXC010000272.1:0-5471 GCA_964502505.1 uncultured Enterobacteriaceae bacterium | reverse complement strand
TGGCTGAAATCCAGGATCCTGATATCAAGCAAGACCTCAAGACTTTACAGGCCGTAAAGTCTGTTGATATCGAAGATAATAATGTCCGTATCGATATCGAGCTGGGTTATCCAGCCAATGGCTCGCATGCAGATTTAATTGAGGCGATCAAAGAGAAACTTGAATCGCAGTCAGAAGTGCAGTCTGTTGATGTTTCCATTTATACCAAGATTGTTTCTCATGCCGTCCAAAAAGGTGTAAAACCCCTGACTAATATTAAAAATACGATCGCGATTGCATCAGGGAAAGGGGGAGTTGGTAAATCCACGACTGCGATTAATTTGGCACTCGCCCTGCAGACAGAAGGTGCCAATGTCGGTATCCTGGACGCTGATATCTATGGACCGAGTCTACCGCGCATGTTAGGTGTGCACGGCAAGCCGGATACAAAAGATGGTAAAACGGTAGAGCCAAAAGTTAGTTATCAGTTGCAGTCAATGTCCATCGGTTACCTGATTGAAGAAGATACCCCTATGATCTGGCGCGGACCGATGGTGACATCAGCACTCGAACAGTTACTTAGTGATACAAATTGGACCGATCTTGATTATCTAATCATAGATCTACCACCAGGTACCGGTGATATCCAGTTAACCTTATGCCAAAAAATTCCAGTCAGTGGTGCAATTATTGTGACCACACCGCAGGATATCGCTTTACTGGATGCGAAAAAAGGATTGAAGATGTTTGAAAAGGTTGCAGTGCCAGTTTTAGGTATCGTCGAAAATATGAGTACACACATCTGTAGTGAATGTGGGCATGAGGAACATATTTTTGGTGAAGGTGGCGGCCAACAGATGTCTGAACAATATGATGTCGATTTGCTGGGATCACTCCCCTTGGATATAAAGATACGCGAAGGTGTTGATAACGGCCGACCAACAGTTGCCATGGATCCGGAATCACGCATCACGCAGATTTACAGGGAGATCGCTCGTATAGCCTCGGCAAAACTGGCAATGATGGCAAAAGATTACTCCAGTAAGTTTCCAAAGATAGTTGTGCAGAATGATTAAACCATGAGTATTAAATCCGATAAATGGATACGCCGTATGGCCAAAGAGCACGGCATGATTGAACCATTTGAATCAAACCAGGTTAAAGAAAATGGATCAGGTCGAATTGTTTCGTTTGGCACATCAAGTTATGGCTATGACGTGCGATGTGCAAATGATTTTCGTGTATTTACCAATTTAAATTCAACCATCGTCGATCCAAAGGCGTTTGACCCTGAGAGTTTTGTCCATGTCGAATCCGATGTATGTGTGATTCCACCCAACTCTTTTGTTTTGGCAAGAACAGTGGAGTACTTTCGTATTCCACGAAATGTTTTAACCATTTGCCTGGGCAAATCGACTTATGCGCGTTGTGGGATCATAGTAAATGTCACCCCGCTTGAACCAGAATGGGAAGGGCACGTTACACTCGAATTTTCAAACACCACACCCTTACCCGCAAAAATATATGCCAATGAAGGTGTTGCCCAGGTCATTTTTATTGAAGCTGACGAAGTGTGTGAGACTTCATACAAGGACAGAGCGGGGAAGTATCAGGGGCAGACTGGCGTGACCTTACCAAAAACTTAGCAGACTCAAATTTTATTCACTAATAGTACTCGTGCGACTGGCGATTTAATCCTATCATTCGGGAATGGGTTTTTTACCAATTTTCTTTAATCTAACAGATCGCCCTTGCCTTGTTGTCGGTGGTGGTGAAGTGGCTGCGCGTAAAGTAAATCAATTATTAAAGGCGAACGCAAAAGTGACTGTTGTTGCACCGGATCTTTGTGCAGAACTTACAGAAAAGCATGAAGCACAGGAAATAGATCATATTGCAAAAGCATTCAGTGAAACTCATCTTGTAACTGCCACTTTGGTGATTGCAGCCACCGATGATGAAATTATTAACCAGGAAATATCAGTACTTGCCCAGGCGAGAAATATCCCGGTGAATGTAGTGGATAACCCTAAATTATGTTCTTTTATTATGCCGTCCGTTGTAGATCGTCATCCTGTACAAATTGCTATATCAACAGGAGGTGCATCGCCGGTCTTAGCGCGACTATTAAGGGCGCGTCTTGAAACATTAATTCCATCATCCTTTGGTCATTTGGCTGATCTCATGGCGAGATTTCGCTCACGTGTCAGAGATCGATATCCAAAGATGAGGGAACGGCGGCGTTTCTGGGAAAACATATTGCATGGACCAATAGCAGAAATGCTATTTGCAGGTCAGGATAAAGCTGCGCTCGAAGCATTGGAAAACCAACTGGAAGATGAATCGCATGCAGTTGATACACAAGGTGAAGTGTATCTGGTGGGTGGAGGTCCAGGTGATCCGGATTTATTAACGTTTCGCGCACTCAGGCTGATGCAACAGGCTGACGTGGTTTTATACGATCGTTTAGTAGCAGAGGACATAGTCAATCTTGTCAGAAAAGATGCAGAGAGGATCTATGTGGGCAAAAAGCGTGATCAACATGCACTTCCACAAGAAGAGATTAATCAGTTACTCGTCAAATTGGCAAAAGAGGGTAAACGAGTACTCAGACTCAAGGGGGGTGATCCATTTATCTTCGGTCGTGGTGGAGAAGAGATTGAAACATTATCCAGCGAATGTGTTCCTTTTCAGGTCGTACCTGGCATTACTGCGGCAGGAGGTTGTGCCAGTTATGCAGGGATACCATTAACGCATAGAGATTTTGCACACTCATGTATCTTTGTGACGGGCCACTTAAAAGATGGCAGCATGAATTTAAATTGGGATGCTTTGATACAACCGAAGCAAACCATTGTTGTTTACATGGGGACTCACGGTCTTGATGTGTTAAGTAATGAATTAATTAAACGAGGAATGTCTGAAGAAACACCTGCTGCTATTATTCAACAAGGGACAACGCAACAGCAGCGTGTTTACATAGCAACATTAAAGACACTTAAAAATATTCCGGAACAACACGACATCAAACCGCCCAGCATGATTATTATTGGTGAGGTAGTGAAACTGCATGAAAAATTGGCCTGGTTTGAACCAGTGTAGTTAGAAAGTAAAAAAGAGAGGCATCAAAATGGGTAACTATCATGACAATCAATTCCCCGGTGAAAGTGACGCCTATCGACAATCTCGTAATGAATTGTTGCAGGCAGAAATAGATTTAAGAAAACAGATTGAAACTGTTTCTGCTTTAAGGCGTAGTTTACCTGCAGGAGGCATATTAAAAGAAGATTACCTTTTTGAAGAAGGTGCGAATGATTTGTCTGATAATAAAACTGTTAAACAAACCAGGTTTTCAGAACTCTTTGCGCAGGGTAAAAACAGTCTGATTATTTATAGTTTCATGTTTGCACCGGATGCAGAAACCCCATGCCCTGCATGTACCTCGATACTGGATAGTTTCAACGGCATCTCTCCGCATGTCAGTGATCGGGTCAATTTTGCTATTGTTGCCAAGGCACCACTGAATAAAATAAGGGAGTGGGCCAAGGGCAGGGGTTGGAATAAGCTGCGTTTATTGTCGTCGGGTAACAATACATACAACAAAGACTACTTTGCGGAAAATGATGATTGGGGACAAATGCCCGCCATCAATGTATTTAATAAAATAGAAGACGGTATTTATCATTTTTATAATACTGAGCTCCTATACGCACCTTCAGAAGAAGGACAACATCCACGCCATGCCGATCCTTTTTGGTCACTATGGAATCTATTTGATATTACACCGGAAGGCAGAGGGACTGACTGGTTTCCAAAATATTCTTATGACTAAAATTGGGGTCATCCACGATATAAAATGTTGATCCAGCTCAATAAAATCATGGTTTAAATTTACTATACTTTGAATAAGTTAATAATTAAATTATTCACATTTAAAGATAATGGTGAAAATTATGCCTGTAACAAAAATCAAAGAATATCTCGATAAAGAAAATATAAAATACGTATCCATATATCACTCAAGTGCCTATACAGCACAGGAAACAGCAGAATGCGCACATATATCAGGCCAGGAAATGGCCAAGGTGGTCGTTGTTAAAATTAATGATGTATATGCAATGGTGGTCTTGCCTGCCCCTGAACATATTGATATGGAATTACTAGAAGGCGCAATTGACGCTGGTAAAGTCTTTCTGGCTACTGAACAAGAATTTGACAAGTTATTTCCAAATTGTGAAGTCGGTGCTATGCCCCCATTTGGTAATCTTTACGATATGGACGTTTATATTGAAGAAGATATTACCAGTGATGAAAAGATAGCTTTTAATGCAGGTACGCATACTGAGTTAATTGAAATGGCGTATGAGGATTTTGAGCGTCTTGTACAGCCGTTTGTTTTAAGGTTTTCTGCTAAATACACTAAAGCTGTTGCCTAATCACTGCAGAAAACTTTGTTGCTAAGACCATATATAAATTCAAAGTATAAATCTTAAAAAATCATAATAAATACGTCTGTTATTTATTTTTATCTAATTTCAAAGAGACGGAGTTAATGCAATAGCGTTGTCCTGTCGGTTGTGGGCCGTCTTCAAATATATGGCCAAGGTGGGCATCGCAGTCACTACACAATACTTCCACACGATGCATGCCATGATTGTCATCTGTTTTTGTTTTGATAGCATCATTACCGATAGGTTGAAAATAACTCGGCCAGCCCGTACCTGAATCAAACTTGGTATCGGAACTAAATAATTCATTACCACAACAAGAGCAACGATAAACACCGTCTTCCTTACAATCATAATATTCACCGGTAAAAGCACGTTCTGTACCTTTTTGCCGACACACCGCATATTGCTCGGGTGTTAATTCCTTTTGCCATTCTTCATCTGATTTTTTCATATCAAAACACCTTCGGAGCAATCACACACTATACTGTGCAAGAATTAAGGAAAAATACTGATTATCTGGTTCGTAATGTTCGATAATGTTTAAACCACATTGTTGTAAAAGTTGTTCAATTCCATCTGAAGTATATTTATGACTGACTTCCGTTAGAATTGCATCGCCGGGTTTGAATGTGACTATCTCATTTAAATCACTAATGTGTACATGTTGTTCACTATTAGCGATAAGGTGCATTTCAATACGGTCTTTTGATTCATTATACTTGGCACAATGCTCAAATCCGGAAACATCGAAGTTGGCCCCAAGTTCTCTGTTAATGACGCGTAAAACATTTAAATTGAATTCGGCCGTTAGTCCTTTGGCATCGTTATATGCGGCATCTAAAACTTCAGTATTTTTGATGCGATCAGCACCTAATAAAAAAAAGTCACCTGGTTTCATGCATTGTTTAATTTCAGTGATAAAACCAGCTGCTTCTTGAGGTGTAAAATTACCAATGGTGCTACCAAGAAAAACGAATAGACGCACGCCATCGGAATCAGGTAAGTTTGCGAGTCCTGCGTGGTAGTCACCCACCAAGGGAAACA
>CAZCXC010000271.1:0-4748 GCA_964502505.1 uncultured Enterobacteriaceae bacterium | reverse complement strand
CTTTCTCGTATAGTTCCTTACTTAGTTCAATAGAGTATAGGCGGTTGAAATCCCCCTTCATCGCCTCAACCATGACTCCATAGAATGTTCCCGTCTCAACCAAAATCTTCAGGCCGAACATCTTTGAATAAGTTTTGAGTGTTTGTTGTTTTACTATATGTGGGGGTGGCACAGGCTTCCCGTTCCTCTCCCACTCAACGAGTGCTTTCAAGTCTCTTCTCTTTATTACCCAGTTACGCAAAGGATTGTAGAGAGGAGTCTTCTTGATGATCTGTATCATTACCTGATTCATGTACTTCCTCTATTGCCATCTAACATAGTAGCATTTGTCCTATGTCTCTCTCGCCAGAGCCCTCTTTTCCTGCACTCCTCAATGGGCTATTTGCTATTAATATGTCCCCGAATAAACTGGTAGGGCTTGTTCGACAACAGGATAATATCGCGGTTGCGCGCGACATATCTTTATTTTTAAATATGGTACACGTCGTATTACGTAAAAACGAAATTTGAATATACTACTTAATATATTTCCTTTTTTAATTCAAAAAACTGTCTAATTGTTTTGCTATATCATCCCAAGTTGGCATATTACTGTATTCCACCCTGCCTAATTTTATTATTTTGCTAATCGCATTAGCAAATTTTTCAGGATCACTTGGAGGTACTAACATATTTGGGTGATCTTTCAATATCCATTCTGTTGCCCTGGTTTGAGTAGCAACTACCGGAATATTACACGCCATGGCCTCATAGATTTTGATAGGGTAGCTATGATGTCCAAAATTTGATGTGCGATTAGGAACAGCTAATACATCTAAACTGTTTACAAAATAAGGCACCTGCGAGTCAGGAATATAACCCAAATATAGGGCAGAGTCGGGTAATTTAACATTACGAAAACATCTACCGGATAAAACCAACATAATTTCCGGATCTCGAGATTCTAACTCTTTAATTGCGTCAAACAAAACAGTAATATCACGTGAATGATGAATTGAGCCATGATAGCCCACAAGCTTTTTATCAATAGGTAAATCTAGAAATTTCCTAGCTTGCTGTTTTGACATTGGTGAAAACTCGGCAGGATCAACCGTCATTGGTAGAATTTCAATAGGATCAGTATTTCTGTATTTCCTGAATAAATCTACCAAGCTAGGCCCAGCACAGGTGACTAAGTTGGCCTGTCGAATAGATTTGCGCCATATCCAATGTAATGGCTTTAAGAAAGGAAGATATGCCTCATAGTTATCATAAGCATCGACTAAATATTTACTATTTGTCTTTTTTGAAAAATACGAGGCTAAAATGCCATAATAAACATCAGAAAACCCGAATACCCAATCGGGATTAACTTTTCTGATTATCCTTTTAGCTTTAATGATGGCAACAAATGGATTTGGCAATAAACTTAAAGAACTAATTGTCATGCCATCTCGTTTTATCTCTTCCCACTCTCCAGCCTTATAACTGAACAAAATGAAACTGACAGAATGCCCCACTTTGTTTAAGTAATATGCTAAATAATAAAACCGCCCATAAGGGTAATTTAACAAATCTTTCCCCATTGGCCGTCTCTTGCATAAAATAACTATTTTCAAATGATTGCTGGCTAACTCACGAAAATTTAATAATCTTGTTTTTAATAAAACAATTCCTTATTTTCCCCATTATATAAATTACTCTCGGAATTGTTCTCGGAATTGTTCTCCATTTAAATATTTCTATTGGAGTATAATAATTCAACATAGCTTGCTTTCTTTCTTGTTTCCAGTTTGAACTAAAACTTAACCCCGAAGTTCCTACCACTGTAGTGACGCTATTTATGTGTTTACTATTATAATTATTTTTTACGAATTTCATTAACCAATCATAATCACTTACCACTGAGTAATCCTCAGAAAACCCATTAGTACTTAACAATGTTTCCCTCCGAGCAAATATTGTTTGATGGTTGATTGTACTTCTTGCCAATGTTTTTCGAGTTAATACTGAAGTTTGTTCCCATTTTTTTTTGCCCTTTTGGAAATCAAGAAGAACATCTCCATACACCATATCAACATCTGTAAATGTATTGAAGGTTTTAACAACCTTTGATATTACATGGTCATTGTATAAATAATCATCCGTATTCAGGAAAAATATAATATCACCGTTCGAGATGTTAATGCCTTTATTCATTGCACTATAAATACCATTATCTGGTTCGCTGACGAGATAATCTATTCTGCTTTTATATTTGTTAATAAGCTCCAATGTTACATCATTCGAACCACCGTCAATAATTATATATTCAATATTTGGGTAATCTTGATTTATTACGGAATTTATTGTTTTCTCAATAGAACTGGAAGAATTCAATGATACTGTAATGATAGATACTTGAATATTTTCTGACATAACTGCTTAAATATCGTCAGACATTATGATATTGATTAAACCTCACAATAGAAATACTCCCAAACATCTTCCTTATCAATCATATTAAACGGAGGGGTTTTCCGTGTTTTTTTGTAATGCAAGCTTTCGTCAGGATCACCACCACAATTAAAAATCACTCTAACAGATGTCCTTTTATGTAACAGATCATTCATTGCCGTTAGCAAACACATAATGCTATCCCAAGTTTTATATTTCTTTATAATCTTTACTGCATTTCTTTTTGGTATAACATCCAGACGTCTTTTAATATCTCTAGTTAAATGTTGTTTAACATATAAAAAGTACTCCTTATCCGGCATTATCAACAACTTCCTCATGCTAGGTAATATTTTCTCAAGTTTATATGAATGAGTTGCCCATCCCCAGCCATTAAACCGCCCAATTGGAGTACCATTTTCTTCTGAAGGAACTAGATAATGATGCCCATATATACTAAATATTTCCTCATTATTCGCTATTTTATCTAGATCAATATTAAATATATTTATTGCACGACATGTAGGGAAACAATCATCTTCTAATATAATTATTTTATTATAATGCTCAGCCATATATTGAAGTCCTTCGAGCGTCATCAACTCAATCCCTAGATGTTCTCGCATAACATTTATTTCGAATTGTTGATAATTTTCATTGATATAATTAATACATTTAATTGATTTGGTATGTAATATTGAATTTTCTTTTTCCTCAGGGATATCAAGCCATACATGTACATTCTCAGCATTTTGTAGAACCAGACTTTTTACTGTATTAGATAAACAAGTTAAACGTATATAGCCAAAGACTATAATTCCCAAGTCTTTCTTTACCATTTCATACCCGTACAAATTCTAAAATTCGTCTGTCTCTATCAACTTCACCATAGTCTTTGTTAAATGAAAATTGAAATATATTTTCTAACATATCAATTAATTCTTTGAAATTATTATGGATCCATTGATTTGTTTTTATCCATTTACCACGAATATTTTGGTATCCAATTTCTCTGCACCTGCACTCAATCAATATCCGATTACAATTTTTCATGATCTGTTCTGCGGCAAAATGCATATCTTGAATATGGTGAAATACTGAAAATAATAATATCGTGTCGTAACTATATTTTAATGGTGTATTACTCAAATCATGCCATTTTATTGAAGAATTAAAGATGCCTTCACAATGATTAATCATTTGTCCTGCCAGTGCGTGTTCTCTACAGTATTCAATCCCATCTACTCGATTTACATTCATTTTTGTAATATACCTGGTTATTGAACCTGTATTACATCCAACATCTAATACACGCTCTCCAGAGAATTCTATTTTATCTATAATAGAAGTTCTTCTCTCAATACTTCTTTCTCCATGAGCAAAAACAGATGACTCGTTGATATCATGGTATACACCTTTAAAACCTTTTGTAGAATTACCTTTCTTTAAAAGAGTCGTATACGATAAATTAAGTTTATTATCTTTAAAATAATTTTTATATTTATATCGTTCCAATTGTTGCTCTAGTGGTAAGCATTGCTTCTCATGATCTGCATATTCAGTACTCATATAATCAAACAGGTCATTCAATGGCATATTAATGACATTTTCATCATAAATTGATTGATCATAATCTATTAACATGCAATGAGTCCCATTAAAAAGCACATTACCTTTGTTAGGAAAAATGAACCGGCCTTTATAACTAAGATCACCATGCATGAAACCGCATCCTTTTAATTCCAGAAATGCAAATAATACATCTGCATTATGTATTCCTCTGGAATGTTTTACTTTTTCTATTATGTAATATGGTTGACCTTCATATATTCCACTGTTTGATAGCTTTGGAACACTTACACAGTCAAGTCTATTTAAATGTTCTACTATTTCCACTTCTTCCCTGATAGTATTTCTTTTTTCTGAATTAGGATGTATTAACATTTTTAGAACATGGTTTTTTGAATACCATATTATAGTTCCATGTTTTTGGATTTCACTTGTCTCGAAAGATATGCCGTCAATATTCACGATTTAATTAATATATTTAATGGCATAATGATAGATATTCCGCATGCTTTTCTAATATGGAAGAAATAAATTCTTTTAAAACTATTGATATTATATTCAGTTTCAATTTTTTTATATTTTATTTCATTCAATTTATCTTTTATATAATTAATTGTTCTTATTGGTAGTCTTGATAACTGCATCTATTCTTTTTTTAAAATATATAGTTTATTATCACCGATCCCAAACATATCAAAGAACCTGGTAATTAAATGATTGATTTTTATTTTTTGAGCAATACGTAATATTTTTTTTGATACGTC
>CAZCXC010000270.1:0-2355 GCA_964502505.1 uncultured Enterobacteriaceae bacterium | reverse complement strand
TTAAAGAAATTAGGAGAAAGAAATCCTGAACAACTGGTACAACAACAAAAACCGACAAAAGCACTACCAGTAGCGCAAGCGGAAGACATTGCAGACGAGGATAATTGGCAAGAATTTTAAAATATATTTTTTTATTCAAGTGAATATTAGTAAAAAAATATATCCCCATGAGAATGCTTTATAGATAAATTTTTCTAGAAGTCATTACGTTAAAAACATTTTAGAATCCAATAAAGGGCGGCGGCCCATACCCGTCCTGCCCCGGCACCCGCATCCATTGTTACCGCTGCTCCCTTCCGGGTCTGACGGGGTTCACAACTTCGCGTCGCGGGGAAACTGGTACAGGCCACCATAATCTTTCAGTATCTGGCGGAGAGAGAGGGATTCGAACCCTCGATACGCTATTAACGTATACACACTTTCCAGGCGTGCGCCTTCAACCACTCGGCCACCTCTCCGTAATTGTCCTACTTAATAAAGCGCGCAGGGTAATCAAAAAATTAAATCAGTGCAATTTATGCTGATTCAACTGGCACGAGTATAAATGAATTCGACTTCCTTTAATCTTTCGTAATCTGCCGGCCTGTCAACATCCCACAAATATTCCAGTTCTTGCCAGTGCCAACCAAGTAAACCCATTTTTGCACGCGTCATATCGGCCACATCCGATTTCCCCCAATGAATATCCTTAAATATTGAAGTATCGTTACGTCGCAAGCCAATTAAATAGTAACCACCATCTTCCGTTGGCCCGAGTACAGCATCAGTTCCTTGTGTGAGCATCCTGTATGCCTTGTTTAGAATTTGATGACTTAATAATGGACAATCACTTCCAATTATGACTACAAATTCATTATGGCTTAACGCCTCCACGCTGGAATTGTACATACGTTCACCAACATCTTTGCCTGATTGCTTAAATAAACGGAGGTGATATTGCTGCACATAATCTTGTAGTATTGACTGGTCTGGATCTGATGTGCCCCACAATTCAATATTGCTGAACTGTGATTCATTGGCAACATCAGTGATTTGTTTCAGTAATTTTATATGTAAATCAGCAGCACCCTGTTTACCTAATAATGAAATCAATCGGGTCTTTGTTTTCCCTGGGACAGGTTCTCGCGAGAATATCTGTAATACGCCTTTTGTATTAATCATATTGACGAGCAAGAGCTAGCGATGCTGCTCCTAAAATAAATTTGAATCTAAGCCACCACATTTGCAGGATAGTCCTTATAATGCCATGCTTTTCCCAACGCCGACTGGATGTCGTAACTGTCTCAGATAAACAAAGAGGATATGATATTTTTTTCAGCTTGCGACTAATAACAATATCTTCCATTAACTCTATTTCTGAAAAGCCGTCTATTTTTTCAAATAATTGTTTACTAATAAATAGGGAATGATCCCCCGTCACAATACCTGTAAGGCGTGTTCTTAAATTCATGCAGCATTCAATAATTCTGAATAGCCAATGCTTTCCAGATAACCTGACTTTAAATCGCCCCCAAAAATAAAGTTTATCAGCTGCAATGGCTAATATTTTCTGTTCAGCACTGTCAGGTAAAATTGTATCTGCATGTAAAAATACAAAAATATCCCCCGTTGCTTTTTTTGCGCCTGCATTCATTTGTATTGCCCTACCCGGAGAAAGTGTAATGAACTGATCAGCCATTTCAGAAGCCATATCACAAGTTTCATCATTACTGCCACCGTCAACAACAATCACTTCATGCCCTTTTTCACGTAATGATTGAACTGATTGTAGTGTTTGCTTGATATAATCCGCTTCGTTTAAAGCAGGAATAATTACAGAAATCTTCTTCAAGAACTCAATGCCCCTCCACAGCTACTGCCCTGCCCTGCCGTACAGCCATAACAATGATCTCTCACTGCAATAGGCATACCTTCGATATTTCTATCCAGCAGATCTGATAAATGAATCTGATTATTTCTGTTCTCTTGCATATTTAATCCTAGCATTTGATTAAAATCACAATCAAATACAAATCCTCGCCAATCGATGCTTATCATATTTCGGCACATGACATTGTCCAGATTTTCACTACAATGAGAATCTTTCAGCAAGTTGATATAGTCATGAAATTTGCCTTTGGATATTAAGGTGGATCCAAATCGTTTGATGGGCATATTGCACAGGGTAAACAGCTGGTTGAATTGAATATTAAAGTGATCAGCCAACTCTTTTTTATAAATCTGTTCCAATTCATATTGATCTGGTGGCAGGCTTGGGCCTAATGGGTTGTAAACGAGGTTTAAAATTAAACTGGTATTTTTCTGCCCATAACCCAGACGGTTTAATTTTTTCAGTACCCGTATACTTCCATCGAA
>CAZCXC010000269.1:0-9444 GCA_964502505.1 uncultured Enterobacteriaceae bacterium | reverse complement strand
CAATATTGTTTTGATTCCCCTTTATACCGGCATCAATTGAAATAGACTGCATTACTTCACCCAAGCCACCCTGACCTAAAGCATTGAGCACCGCTGCTATTTTTTCGCCTTTTAAGGAAAATACGCCGTCAATCGTGCCATTCTTTTTATCCAACCCCCTGGCTTTCATGTTGCCTTTTATTGTCAAACCCAGTGCCTTTATATCCAAGGCGGGAATATCAATATTACCCGCGTTAAAATCAGTATCGAATTCTGTCGTAATATTGAATGCTTTATTCGGTGCCTTACCCAGTTTCTTGCCCATCTCCGTAAGCCCTGAGTCTGGCCCACCAAGTTTTCCAGCGATCTGCAGCAGCGTTGGTAAATCAGGCCCGGTTGCATTCAAGGAACCCTTTACAGCAAGCATATCAGATTGAATATTTCTGGCATCAACATGTCCTTTGATCGATGCGCCGACTAATTTTGCATCCAGGTCAGATACCTTGACATACCCTTTTTCCATATCAACATTCAGTTTTGCTTTTACATTGAAAGAACGATCACTGATGCTGGTGAGTTGACTGGCCAAGGATTCAACACCTGCCAGTTTGAACAATAAGGCTAAATCCGAACCCTTAGCATTTAAGTTGCCGCTTAATGCCGGTGAACCACCCATTATCTTGCTTGCATTAATATTGCCAGCGACATCCAGACCCAGTCCTTTGAGGGTCATGTTGTTCATGACTAATGTTTGCTTCTCAAGATTAATCCGGGTATCTGCATTGAGTGCAATTTCCGCTGGTGAGTTAGGAATTTGTTTTCCTGCTAACGTTGCTTTAACTTGCAAGGGACTGAGTGCTATATCTCCTCCTGCACTACTAATATCCGTATCAATGGTGATGACTTGCAATACCTTGCCTAATTCTTTTTTATCCAGCGCTGTCAGTAAACCCGCTAGTTTTTCACCTTTGAGAGAAAACTTGCCCTCTACCTTAGGACTGGTTGAATTCATTTGCTTAGCATCCAGTTGCCCATTGGCGGTGATACCCAAGGTATTTACTGAGAAATTAGGAACCAGAATGTTGCCCTGTTCCAGGTTTGCATCAAACTCGGCCGCAACGTTGAATGATTTATCTTTTACTTTGGCCAGTTGCTGCCCCAAATCTTTCAGCTTGGGATCATCGCCCGCCTCAAACTGACCAACGATTTGCATTATGGCGGGTAAATCTGGTCCCGCTGCCTTTAGCTTCCCTTTAACGGCAGGTTTGTCACTTTTTAAATTATTAGCTTCAACCTGGCCCTGAATAACGGCGCCGAGTACTTTTATATCCATATCAGAAACCCTGACCAAATCCTGCTGCAAATCACTTTCCAGGCTTAATTTCATATCCATTGACCGGTCAGCCAATTTTGCAAGTTCACTAGCGACCTTGGGATCAACAAGTTGAAACAACTTGGCCAAGTCATCACTCTTGATCGTCAATTTTGCCTTAGTGCTAGGTTCACCGGACTTGATATTATTTGCAGCAAGATCCCCTCTGATACTTGTCCCAAGTACATCCAGACTGAGACCAGACACAGTAAACGTTTCAGCATCTAGATTGGTCTCCATAGCAGCCTTGAATACCAAATCGGTTGTTCCCCCAGGCACATCTTTGCCACTGATTGTTGCCAACAGATCAATTGGCTTGAAAGCATAGACCTCTGTATCAAGGTTATAATTCAACACACCTTTCATTTTGATATGACTGCTGAGTGATGGTTTGTTGACTTCTGCCTTTAGGTCAATCGCTAGATTAATAGGATCGCCATAAGTCAACTCGCCTGTGGTGGCATTTAAATTTGATACCACTATTTTTTGACCCGTACTTTGATCGCTCCAGGTGATGAGTGCATTCTTTACATCAACACCACCTAATATCACAGCAGCCAACTGGAACGGTTCCCTTGCTTTTTGTGGCGCTTGGTCAGCTACCTGTTTTCCTGTCAGGTCATCCCAATTACTGATCCCATCTTCATTTTTTGCCAAATTTAACTTCAGTCCTTGTAATTTTAGTGTGTCCAATTCATATTTTTTACTGAGTAAAGGCATGGTCTTTATTCGTAAGGCAATTGCATCAACATGCAGGAATGGTTCATCACCAAAGCCTTTTGCATTACCCAATGTCACTCCTTCCGCTTCAACGCCTAACCATGGGTAGTAACTCAGGTTAATATTGCCTGCTAATGTAAATTCTCTGCCCGTATTTTTCTCTACTTGGGAAACGATAAAATCCTTATGCTGATTTGGATCAAAAAATAGAACTGCACCAACCAAAACAATAGCGACAATCACTACCAGCAACACAGTAAAGCCCAATAATAATTTTACTAATTTGATCATTTGCCTTTGTCCTCACTCATCATGAGTTGCTTGAGACGTAATTGTCCACGCTTGATTGCTTCTAACACTTGCTCAGGTGACGTAGCCCCTATATGGTTACGCGCATTCACTGAGCCTTCCAGAGTTAGACAATCAAATATATCTTTTTCTATATTTTTATTAAATTTCTGCAGTTCCTTAAGCGCCAGTTCAGATAGTTTTTTATTATTTTCCAGCGCAAATTGTACCGCCTGACCAACACAGGCATGGGCATCGCGGAATGCAACGCCTTTGCGCACCAAGTAATCCGCCAGATCGGTTGCTGTGGTAAAACCATTCAATGCCGCAGCTTGCATATTTTCTTTGTTGACAGAGATAGCAGGAATCAATCCGGTAAATGCTTGTAGGCATGATTTGACAGTCTGAACCGTATCAAACAAGGCTTCTTTATCTTCCTGATTATCCCGATTATAAGCCAAAGGTTGTGCTTTCATTAGAGTCAGCAATGCGTACAAGTGCCCATACACACGCGCGGTTTTGCCTCGAACCAGTTCTGGAATATCAGGATTTTTTTTCTGAGGCATTATTGACGAACCTGTGCACCACGCATCATCCAGTTGAACAAAGCTAAATTGCTGTGACATCCAGATGATCAACTCTTCAGAAAAACGAGATAAATGCATCATCAACAAAGCAGCACAGTGACAAAACTCTATGGCAAAATCACGATCACTCACCGCATCCAATGAGTTTTCACTAATATCTTCAAAGCCTAGTAGCTTGGCAGTATGTTCGCGATCAATTGGATAACTAGTCCCTGCTAATGCAGCGGATCCTAAAGGCATTATATTAATGCGACGTCGACAATCTTTAAGTCGCTGTCCATCTCGATACAGCATTTCAAACCAGGCCAACATATGGTGCCCAAAAGTCACTGGTTGTGCTGCCTGCATGTGTGTAAACCCCGGCATAATAGTAGCCGCTTGCTGCTCGGCAATATTTAATAAAGATGCCATTGTTCCACCCAGCAGTTCCAATGTGGCACCAACTTCAGCACGCAGATATAAACGAATATCCGTCGCAATTTGATCATTTCGGGATCGCCCGGTCTGTAGTTTTTTTCCCACCTCACCTATTCGCTCAATTAATACTGTCTCAATATTCATGTGGACATCTTCCAACGCCGTATCCCAGGTAAATTTGCCTGTAGTGATATCTGTTTCAATTGTTTGCAGGCCTTGTACAATTTGCGCACATTCTTCTTCAGTCAGTACCCCCACATGGGCCAGCATACAGGCGTGAGCAATTGATCCCATGATGTCATAATGATATAGCTGTTGATCATAGGAGACAGATTGAGTGAATTGTTCAACAAAGCTATCGGTTGGTACAGTAAATCGCCCAGCCCATGGCTTGGTAGGTCCAGATTTTGAAGTCATTAATTTACTCTATGCTTGCGTATTATCCTTGCGAAGGCGACAGTATAACGTAAGGCTTAAAAATATTTCTTTTTCAACATAAATATTATGAAACAAAACCAAGGCCAAAGTTCTTTTCTCCCGGATTTTTGCGGAATACGCATGCTGTTTGTGGTTATCTTGATTGCAGAACTGCTGGCAATTGTAATTACACTGGCCCTACCAAACTATGTTACAGGCCGCGCCCCCGATCTTGCATTGAACTCCTTATTTATCCAATGGGTAGCTTTGTCTAGTATATCGGCATTATGCGTGAGTAGAGCTTACTTAAACAGTCTCCCGGATCACTGGGCCGCTACACTGAGTTATCTTTTGGTATTAATAGTTTCTCTCATCATTACCGAAATTGCCTGGTGGTTACTCTATGAATGGCCTGATACGGGCAATTATACATCTCAGCCACATACGGCCTTTCTTTTCCGTTGCATGGGGATTAGTGCCATCGTACATGCTCTGGCGCTACGTTATTTTTACATACAGCACCAATGGCGCCGAAATATAGAATCCGAGACGCAATCTCGCATTCAGGCACTACAATCACGTATCCGTCCACACTTTTTTTTCAATTGTATGAACACAATCGCCAGCTTGACGCGCAAACAACCCAAACTTGCCGAACAGGCAGTTGAAGACCTGGCAGAATTATTTCGTGACAGTCTTAAGGATGCAAAACAATTATCCACTTTGGCTGAAGAATTTGAATTGTGTAAACGTTATTTAAGAATTGAATCTTATCGACTGGGAGATAGATTACAAACACATTGGGATATTGATTTATTACCCAAAGATACTCAAATACCCAGTTTGACCTTACAACCTTTGCTTGAAAATGCTATTTATCATGGCATCGAAACATTGCCTGAGGGTGGTACAGTCAGCATTAGTGGAAAACATGTAGGCAATGAGGTAATTATAAATATCAACAATCCTTTACCCACTCAAAAAAATACAGATAATCGCACTGGCAATCATTTTGCACAAGATAATATTCGACAACGTATTGCCGCGTATTTTGGTACTAAGGGCAAACTAAATATTGTAATCAATAACGATCACTATCATGTTCAGATAACATTACCATATAGAAATGAAGATATTAGTCGTTGATGATGAGCATCTGGCACGAGAACGGCTGATCGATCTGATTAGTGAGTTATCTATTGCAACATCAATTATTGAAGCAGAGCATGGTTTGGCTGCCCTGAATAAAGTAGATCAGGAATCCCCGGAAATTATCTTGCTGGATATTCGTATGCCCTTGATGGATGGTTTGGAAGTCGCACATCATCTGGCCCGCTTGGAGTCACCGCCCGCTGTTATATTCACCACAGCTTATCAAGATCATGCGTTAGCAGCATTTGACTTGCATGCTATTGACTACTTACTCAAGCCTATACGTAAAGAAAGATTACAACAGGCTTTAGAAAAGGCTCAAATTCTTAGTCAATCTAAAGTAAACGAAATAAGGGGAAAAGATAAATCTACTCATACTAGATCTCATCTCAGCGCAAATGTTCATGGAAATATACGATTAGTGCCACTTGAAAAAATTTATTATTTAAAAGCTGAACAAAAATATGTCATCGCTGTCTGGTCAGGTGGGGAACTACTGCTTGATGAGTCTTTAAAATCATTGGAGTCAGAATTTGCCGAACTATTTATTCGTATTCACCGAAATTCATTAGTTTCATTGCAATTTATTGATGCTTTGGAAAAAGATAATCAAAGAAATGTATATATACGCTTACATGGTGTTACTCAGCCCCTTCAAGTGAGCCGTCGCCATGTAAGCAATGTTCGGCAAGCAATCAAAAAAATAGCCCAATAAATTTTAGGAACCTCTAAACAAGTCCACATCCCTCAAGGTTCTTTTCAATACCTTTATGCCCTGTGGGTGCGATTTTTAGTTTGCTTAACCATTACATCTCATGCGCGGCTGCTAATAAGCCCAATCTGGCAATCACACCATAAGCATAAAAACGATTCGAGTGTGCATCAGGTGACATATTTTTTTCAGGCGATATACAACAATCATCAAAAGCAAGTGGTTCAAAACGCATTCCAGGTGAGTTTAGATTCTCATCCGCTGTCCTGGTTGAATGCACGCGGTAAAACCCGCCTACAACATTATGTCCAATCATATAAACCACCGGTTCAGCTACAGTGGAATCATCACCCCAGGTCTCGTATGTATAAACGCCTTCCTGAATAATCACTTTGCTTACTTTCTGACCTTCCTTGGTTGTCGACATCCGGGTACGTTGCTTTCGATTAAGCTCACTTACTTCTTCTACACTCTTAATCGTCATTACTCCCATACCATAAGTACCCGAATCCGCTTTTACCATGACATAAGGTGAACAGTTCACATCATATTCATCATATTTTTTTTGGATCGCAGTTAATAACGCATCAATATTTTTCAATAAGCAACTCTCACCTTCACCTTTCATGAAATCAATTGCTCCACAATTGCGAAACATAGGGTCGATTAACCAGGGATCAATATCAATATATTCTCCAAATTCTTTTGCGATTTTCTGATAATGGCTAAAATGGACAGATTTCAATCTATTCGACCATCCCAGCATAAGCCCAGGAGTAATTAATTGATCCAGATTCTCTAAAATTGGAGGCCGCCCAGATGATAGATCATTATTTAAAATAATTAGTTCTGGATCAAAATCTTTTACCCCAATACGATTTTCTTTTCTAATTAAAGGTTCTAGCTTCAAATTATTTCCTGAGTCCAAATTAATAATGAGAGGTTCATCAATTTCAGGTAACAGTGTTCCAATCCTGATTTCAAAACCGGCTTTTTCAATTATGGAGGATAAAGAAGCTATATTTTCCATGTAGAACAGATTACGTGTATGGTTCTCAGGAATGATCAATATACGATCAATTTGTTTTTTCACTCGTTCAACAGCCAACTGAGCTGCTTGTATACACAGTGGCTGAAATACCGGATTGAGATTATTAAAACCAGCCGGAAACAGATTAGTATCTACCGGTGCAATCTTGAATCCAGCATTACGGATATCAGTAGAAGCATAAAAAGGTTCCTGATTATGCCGCCACTGATTTCGAAACCAGGATTCAATCTCAGTCTGATGATCAAGTAAATGACTCTCAACCTGATGTAGTGGTCCGCTTAGTGCAGTTGTAAGATGAGGAACGGGGCTTGCTGTCATTGCTATTATTATATAGTAGTAATTGGCAATATATTCTACACGTAATTCCTGACTTTGTTTTCTGACCAAGCAAAAACGTGCACCTTTAGGGGATATTGAAAAGAGCCTGCGTGGGGTAAATGAAAAATAGGAGCACAATAGTGTGTACAAAGAAATCTCTTAACCAATATCTCCCCAGAGCGTTTGGCATGCACTTATGGCTGCAAGAGCGGCTGTTTCTGTGCGTAGTATACGTGGCCCTAATTTTAATCCTTGATATCCATATTTCTGTGCTAACTCATATTCTCGCTGGCTAAATCCGCCTTCGGACCCTACCAGTAAAGTAAGCTGTTCTACAGGACTATCAAGCTTTGATAATGGCAATCCTGATTCAGGGTGTAAAATTAATTTCAGCTTATTAGTATCACGACTTACCCAATCTTCAATGTTTTGTACTTCTTCAAGTAGTGGGATTTTATTTCGTCCGTTTTGCTCACAAGCCCCAACAATAATTTTCTCCCAGTGATGATATTTTTTTAACATACGTTCGTTATTCAAATGCACAGTACAAAATTCAGTGATAACCGGGACTATACATGCAACACCAAGTTCTACAGATTTTTGAATGGCATAATCCATCCGCTGGCCGCGTGAAATGCCCTGTACCAAAGTGATATTTAATGCAGATTCCTGATTAATCGAGGAGTACTCTCCTACTTGTACCTCAACATGATTTTTTCAGCACTTACTATTTCTACTGTAAATTGACCACCCTGCCCATTAAAAAGAATGAGTTGCTGTCCTTTGCGCATACGTAATACAGTAATAACATGATGAGCAGAGTCATTCGTTAATTCATAGATAGCATCTTTTCGTAATATTTTATCTAAATATATACGGGGTAATCGCATGAGGATCTAATCTTGTAAATTTCTTAAAAAGATTTTTAAACTGATTTAGCCTGAATACTCAAAATTTATTTGCTATCATGATTAATACTGCTGCTTGAGTATTGAGGATCTATTATGGGTATTATTAATGCTAAATTTACTGTAGGGCAACTCGTTCAACACAAATTATTCAATTATCGCGGCGTGATCGTTGATGTCGATCCCAATTTTCAAGGTGGTGAAGAATGGTATAACCAGGTTGCACTGACTCAACCACCAAAAAATGCACCCTGGTATCGTGTACTTGTGCATAACGCAGTACACGAAACTTATGTCGCTGAACGTAATCTCGAACCTGATGATCTTAATGAACCAATAAACCATCCATTAGTTAATGATTTTTTTGATAGTTTTGAAAACGGTCACTACATAACCCAACATCGTCAAAACTAATAATTGTTAACCCGTTAGTTGTAGATCATTTGTTAGACTGTAAATTAATTTATCTTCCAATTCAATTCTTGCAGTTAATGCTTCTCCCAATATTGACATATCATTTTTTAGTTTTTCCCCGTCAATATCATCCTGGGTCGTATTATATTTTTCGTTAAAATCTAATGCTACTTGGGTATATTTTTCTATCTCTGGATATATTATTTCTGCCAGCTCGTTTATTGTCTTACGTCTTTCCTTATTTTCCAATATTCGATCATAAAGTATGAAATGACCAGCTGCGATATAATCTACAAGTATCTGGCAAAACTCTTCCAAAAATTCATTATCCGGAGTACTTATGTTTGTCGCCTGAAACAATAAAGCGAGTAACTGTTTGCGCTCTATAATTATACTATTTATAAGTTGCTGTGCTGATTGCCTTCTTTCTGTTTTTTTTTCAGTCTGCACTAAAATTCGCTCCCTGTATTTACCTTCTAACAACAAATTTAAATATACCCTAAAATATCAAGGCTGTGGTTTCCAGCCTTGTTCCCATTTTTTTAACGGAATAATAAAAGGTGGATGGCCATTATCAAGAAACCACGAATCAACAGCATAATCCTTATTACTGTCTGTTTCACCAATTACAGCTGTAAAATGTGGCGCTTGCAACGAAAAAATACCACGGCTTGTTCTACGATTAACTTGATGCCATTTCAATAATCCTTTTTTTTGTAGCATTGTTAAGTATACGGTTGTATTAGTTGATTCATCTATGCAGTCCATTTGACCCTGAAGCCCGAGACCAGCAAAATTACCTCCTTTATCCTCTGATGTATTCGTTTTTTCCCCAACAATAGTTTCCAGCAAACCTATTGCTTTCTGTATTTGTTCTCTTTCTTTGACAGGACCGCTAACTGAAGTGTCGAATAAGTCCTTTACTAATACCCACTCCACATCGCTCAGACTAACATCAACAGTATATCGACACGTATGCCCATGGCAGATTGAAAATCTGTCCGGGGTAGGATATTCAATAAATAGCGATTTCTTTACATCCGATATATCCTTGACACTACGGATGGGAGATACCGGTGGCGCATTGCCTGATGTAGTTACAAAAGACG
>CAZCXC010000268.1:0-1736 GCA_964502505.1 uncultured Enterobacteriaceae bacterium | reverse complement strand
TTAAACAACATCGATTGCCACCAACGGGCAACCAAAATTGTCAGCACGATACTGACTAAGAGGCTACCAGCAAGCATTCCATTCATAAACGGTGCAAGTTGTTCAGATACAGCCTGGTATTGACCTGCCAAATCTGCAGGTAATACCTTAGTCATTCCTGTTTCCAGGTTAGTTCGCCACCACTCGGTCATATCACCTATCAGCATGTGTGTGATAACGATATAAAGTGCCCCAAAACTACTTGCCATCAGTACCAAATGACCATGCGACTCAGTTTTGCGTAGCACAATGGCACACAGCCATAGAGGTATCCATATTACCAGCGCAAATACAGTGGCAATTTGCGGCTCGATGTTTACCAGCAGTGCCAATAGCATCACTGCCAACAGACTACCCAAGATAACCTGAGCTCCAACCAGTGGACCCCTTCTGAGGGATACCAGACTGACAGGTACACCACTTAATAAATACGCAAGTGATGGTAACAACAAGGATACAAATGTCAGGAAACTGGTAATACCAATAGCCTGTAGTCGTCCCTTGAGAATATAAGCGGCTAGTGCACGCATATTGACCTCATGAATATTGCCTGTAGGGCCCTGGAATTCATTTTCTGGCTTAGCGTGTTCAATACCGTGTTAGGTTATCGAACACGGAGTATTCATTGACGACTATTTGTGCCCATCACAGTAAGGTATCAATGCCAAGAACCTTGCTCGCTTGATAGCAGTAGATAATTGGCGTTGATAGCGGGCTTTTGTACCCGATATTCGACTGGGAACGATCTTGCCAGTTTCTGTAATATAATTTTTTAGTATGTTTAAATCCTTATAATCAATTTCATCAATTCCTTCAGCGGTAAATTTGCAAAAACGTTTGCGTCTAAATTGGCGTGACATAATAAATTCCTCTCAAATGATCGAATAGATAAAACTAAGAAACATCATCTTCCGGTGCTGTTTCTTCTTCAGTGGGCGCCACAACAGTAACAGCTTCTGATGCTTCTACTGTTGTATCTTCACTATCAATTTTCTCAACAGGGCTAACCGAATCTGTATCGCCCTTGTCTGTATCGCCCTTGTCTGTATCGCCCTTGTCTGTATCGCCCCTGTCTGCGATGCTTTCATCTTCGTCTTCCTTACTTTTAATCAAAGGTGAGGCTTCAGTAATTGCTTTATCACGCTTAATAATCAAATCACGAACAACTGCATCATTAAAACGAAAAGCACTACCCAACTGTTCGAGTGTTGCACTATCACACTCAATATTCATCAGTACATAATGGGCCTTATGGATTTTATTGATCGGATAAGCCAGTAGACGTCGTCCCCAATCTTCGAGACGATGGATCACTCCACCAGTGGAATCAATCATGGTACGGTACCGCTTAATCATCGCAGGTACCTGCTCGCTCTGGCCCGGATGGACCATGAACACTATTTCATAATGTCGCATTGTATATCCTCATGGTTTAATAGCCCCCCGCAATTTCACAGTGGAGCAAGGATTAAAAAAGTGAACGGATTCTAGAGTATTTACCTCAAAGATTCAAATAAGAAGATAAATAGCAAAGAAACTGATAATAAATGTATTTAATTGAAATTATTGATATTTATAGGGGTAGATTAAAAGATAAGATACAAAAGTCAGTCAATAGTGACTAACTCTTTATTAATCAGCTGCCTCAGATTACTTGTACTTTGGTCCTGATCACCTGCTGTTATTGCATCATTGAC
>CAZCXC010000267.1:0-2493 GCA_964502505.1 uncultured Enterobacteriaceae bacterium | reverse complement strand
CTAATGACATTGTTACCGTAATTGCAACGCAACCGCTAACCATTAATGAAGAATGGAATATAATGCCTCGAAATTCATTTATAACATTTCATAACGGGCTACCGCTAAAACAAAACTAGAATTTAAATTGTATTACAGAGGAAAAATAAATGAGTAGTAGGGATTATCGATTTGAAAAAGACAGCATGGGTGAGATGCAGGTGCCTGCGGATGCGTTGTATGCTGCGCAAACACAACGTGCTGTTGAAAATTTTCCAGTGAGTGGACTGATGATGCCGCGCGCTATTATTCGCGCACTTGGTTTAATCAAAGCAGCTACGGCAAAAGCTAATCTTGAACTTGGTTTAATTGAATCAGATGTGGCCGATGCTATTCAGGGAGCAGCGAATGAAGTTGCTAAGGGTAACCACGATCAGCATTTCCCAGTTGATATTTTTCAGACAGGTTCTGGTACTAGTTCCAACATGAATGCCAATGAAGTCATTGCAAATATTGCAAGCACAAAACTCGGTCGCAAGGTGCACCCAAATGATCACGTTAACATGGGACAGAGTAGTAATGATGTGATCCCGACCGCTATCCATGTCAGCGGCAGTCTGTTAGCGAGTGAATCACTGTTACCGGCACTCGAACATCTTGCGGAAACTATTCACAGTCGTCTGGCAGAAATGAGCGATGTTGTTAAGACCGGACGTACACATTTAATGGATGCTATGCCAGTCACATTGGCACAGGAGATGAGTGGCTGGGAAACGCAGGTTCGTTACGGACATCAACGCATCAGTTCGGCATTGGAACGACTCACTGCTTTACCGCAAGGTGGTACAGCCGTTGGTACTGGCATTAATGCCGATCCAGAATTTGGAAAGAAGGTCGCCGCAATACTTACTGAAGCAACCGGTGTTAAATTTAGTACGAAAGAAAATTATTTTGAAGGATTAAGCTCACAAGATGCTGCGGTTGAAATGAGTGGCCAATTAAAAACGGTGGCTATCAGTTTAATGAAAATTACCAATGATCTACGCTGGATGAATAGTGGTCCACTCGCCGGTCTCGGTGAGATAGCCTTAACATCGTTGCAACCCGGTAGCAGCATTATGCCCGGCAAGGTTAACCCGGTGATTCCCGAAGCAGTCTGCATGGTCAGTGCACAGGTGATAGGTAACGATGTCACCATTAGCATTGGTGGTCAGGCAGGAAACTTCCAATTGAATGTGATGTTACCTGTCATTGCCTACAATCTTGCGCAAAGTATTGAGATTCTGGCCAATGTCTCACGTCTGTTGGCGGATAAGGCCATCGCAGGTTTTACTATCAACCAGGAAAAAATGAATGAGGCACTGGAACGTAACCCGATCCTGGTGACTGCGCTTAATGCTGTGATTGGTTATGAAAAGGGTGCAGCAATTGCCAAGAAGGCCTACGCTGAAGGCCGACCAGTAAAAGAAGTTGCAAAGGAAATGACAGATCTATCTGATGAAGAACTGGATCGCTTACTTAATCCTGCCGAACTTACTAAAGGTGGAATTAAAAAGTAAAATATTACTGTATTAACTTTTTAATTATCGATTCATAGATATTAGATCGTTTTGATAATTCATATACCTTCAAACACTCATCGATCTTGTGAATAGTGGCATTTGCCGGACCAAGTTCAATGACTTCTGCTCCTGTGGGTGCAATAAAACGTCCATCCGATGTACCGCCACCAGTTGAAACTTCAGCATCAATCCCAGTTACTTCTTTAATTGAATCGCGAACGATGTTGAGTAATTTCCCATCGGGTGTCAGAAATGGTTCACCAGAAAGTCGCCAGTCAAGATCATATTTTAGATTGTACTCATCAAGAATCTGTTCGGTTTGCTGCTTAAGTTGCTCGTGAGTGACTTCGGTGGAATAACGAAAGTTAAATAAAATGTCGAGTTGCCCGGGGATAACATTATCTGCACCGGTACCTGCATTAATGTTAGATATCTGAAATGAGGTGGGTGGATAAAACTCATTCCCATTATCCCAGTTAGTCGCACAAAGTTGTGCAAGTGCAGGACTTACCAGATGGATTGGATTGCTCGCAAGTTCAGGATAAGCGACATGCCCTTGTACACCATAAACTTTAAGCTCACCCGCCAGTGATCCACGCCGACCATTTTTGATGACATCACCTACGGTTTCTTTGGCTGAAGGTTCACCGACCAGACACCAATCTATACGGATATTTTTTTCATTTAAGTAATCAACCATCTTGCGCGTGCCATTCAGGGCTATCCCTTCTTCATCACTGGTGATGAGTAAGGCAACCGTCCCTGTATGCTCAGGGTTATTATTGACGAATTGTTCCATCGCTATCACCATTGCAGCGATACTGCCTTTCATGTCTGCTGCTCCACGACCATAGAGATAACCGTCTCTTATTTCAGGTGTGAATGGATCGGATTGCCAGTCATCAAGCGGGCCAGGCGGCACAACATCAGTGTGCCCAACAAAGGTAAATAC
>CAZCXC010000266.1:0-13307 GCA_964502505.1 uncultured Enterobacteriaceae bacterium | reverse complement strand
CTGAGACAAATAATACTGAATCTTATAAGTAATGCACTAAAATTTACCGAACAAGGTGAGATAACTGTAAATGCCGGACCAGTTGTAAATTCTAAGAATGAAGATGAAGTTCAGATTTCAATTACTGATTCAGGTATTGGTATATCAAAAGAAAAATTAAATTTAATATTTGAAAGTTTTTCACAGGCTGATTCATCTACAACGCGTAAATATGGTGGAACAGGTTTAGGTTTGACGATATCAAAAAGCCTTGCTGAACTAATGGATGGTAAAATATGGGTAGAAAGCAATGAAGGAGAAGGTAGTGTATTTTCAATTATTGTCAATTTGCCTGTGGATAATGAATCAACAAGAGGAGTATTAGCAAACAGATTAGATCTTGAAGGAGGAAATATATTGATTGTTGATGATAAGGCAACAAACAGGACAGTAGTTAAAGAAGTATTAAGTGCTCAAAATGCTAACGTCATTTTAGCAGAAAATGGGAATAATGCTTTACAAGAAGTCAATAGCAATGATTTTAAATTGGTGATTATAGATTATAATTTACAAGATATGGATGGTTTTCAATTAGCAGAAACTATCAAAACAAAAAATGAAAGGGCTAATATATCAATGATGATAAATCCTTCAGGTTTAAATGAACATATGGCACGTATAAAGGCTATCGGCATAGACTCTTACTTGGTTAAACCCATCAAGCAAAAAGAGCTATTGAATTTAGTTAGCAATGCACTTTCGAATGTGAATACTAATCAGAAAGAAAAGAATGTCGTAGTTTATTCTGACACTCAAACAGTACAAAAACGATTATTGTTGGTAGATGATAATGCAGATAATCGCCTTCTAGTTAAGGCGTATTTAAAAAAGTCGATGTATAAGATTGATGAAGCAGAAAACGGGCAAATTGCAGTCGAGCTCCACCAGAAAAACAATTATGATTTAATATTAATGGACGTACAAATGCCTGTAATGGATGGTCATAAAGCCACCATGAAAATACGCGATTGGGAAAAGAAAAATAATAAGCCTTCTACACCAGTGATTGCATTAACGGCACATGCCAGCAAAGTAGAGATGGATAAATGTATTGCAGCTGGCTGTAATTCTCATTTAAGCAAGCCTATTAAAAAAAACACGCTGCTAGATGCCCTGAACAAATTTGTTTGAACAGGCACCTCTATCGGACTAAAATAGAAAGTGTTTTGAATTGCGTGTTTTTGGAATCTCTGAGCCATTCAAATAATACTGATTCTGCATTACAGGTAATGATTCCTGATTGGCGCATCCTCTGTAAAGAAGCCTCGTAGTTTTCTCTATGGCGTGAACAAATACCGTCTAAAACAACAAACACTTGATAGTCGTTCTCCAATAGATCAATTGCTGTCTGTAAAACACATACATGTGCCTCCAAGCCAAGGATAATAATTTGTTTTCGACCGCTATCTTTTAGTTTTTCCAAAAAATTATCGGCACCGACACATGAGAAACATGTTTTTTCGAAACGAAGTGTTCCTTCTGGCAGAATTTCGACAATCTCAGACTCTAAAGGACCCAATCCTTTAGGGTATTGTTCAGTTGCTAATATTGGGATACTGAGAGTTTCAGCAGCTTTTATGAGTAAAGATGTATTTTTTTTTAATCTAGCAAGTACTTTTGCAGGCATAACAGCTGTTAGATGTGTTTGTATATCGATTATAAGTAGAGCGCTTTTACTAGCATCACACAGTAATGAAGCAGTTGATTTTAATTTTGACATAAAGTTGCTTTTATAGTGATTTTGGTACTTATTCTAACCAACTATTGATCTGATTTAGATCATCAGGTGAAAGTGTGCCAGCTGCCTTTTTTAGTTGAATCGTATGTAAAATATAATCATACCGGGCACGTGCATAATCACGTTTGGCTTGTAAAGTAGCACGTTCTGATGCAACTACATCGACGGCCGTTCGTGTCCCGACTTCAAATCCTGCCGTTGTGGCTTGCAGTGCAGCCTCAGTAGAAATTAATGCCTGTTTAAATGCCTTGACTTGACTTATACCCGATATCACACCGTTATAGGCTTCTCTTGTTGATCTTTGAGCTGAGCGGTGTTGTTGTTCAAGCTGTTCCATTGCCTGGTTAAATCGTTCTTGTGCTTCTCGTGTACGCGAATTTACTAGACCACCTTGATAGAGCGGTACATTCAGTTCCAGACCGATTGAGTCTGAGTGTAATTGCGTAAGGCCAAATCGTCCACCTGAATTATCGTAGCGCTTGCTAGCGACCAGGTCGAGTGTGGGAAAATGACCTGCTCTTTGTATATTAATTTCCTGACGCGCTGTTTTCAGGTTTTCTTTTGCGGCAATAATACTAAGATTTTGTTCAAGAGAGATTTTTGTCCATGCATCTATTTCATCAGGTTCTGGGGACACTAACGGCATATTTTCACCTAAACCAGAAAAATTTTCGATGTATTCACCCGTAATTTCCCGCAGATTTTCCAGTGCATTATCAATAGTGTTACCTGCAAGGATTTCTCCTGCTACCGCCCTGTCATAACCAGCCCGTGCTTCCTGTACATCTGTTATTGCGGTCAGTCCGACTTCAAAGCGCTGATTTGCCTGATCAAGTTGTCTTTGTAATGATTTTTTTTCTGCGTTTGCAAATATCAAATTATCATAAGCCGCCAAAACCTCGAAGTATCGTTCAGCGACGCGAAGAATCAAATCTTGTTGTGAAACACTTAGCTCAGCCTGGGCCTTTTGTATGATACTGTCCGATTGTTTAAATGTAAGGAAAGCATCAGCACGAAACAGCGGTTGTGTGATATCCAATGCATAACCGCGACTAGTGAATTCAGGTTCCCTGTCTCCAGTTGAGAATGCTTCGGTACTAACCTTCTGATCATTTCTGAAAGTATTTGCGCTGAGGTTTATGACTGGTAAAAGCTGTGAGCGTGCCTGGGGTTTTGTCTCTAAGATGGCACGGTAGGATGCTCTTGCTTCCCCGTAGATAGGATCTTCCGTTTCCGCCAGGGCAAATACTGATAACAGATCGGCAGCATTGGCGTGCATGTTGATAAATAAAACTAACAAAACAAATAAGGAGATTGGTTTCTTTCTGTGCAACATGATCTTCCGTGTAAATTAATCTTATTTTTTATGTATTATAATTCTGTTGGATTCTTAATATTGTGGCATGGACTGATCAATAGTAGTAGCCCATGATGCGATGCCTCCTTCAAGGTTCATAATGTCGTTAAAACCTTCAGATTCCAGATATTGTGCTACCTGAAAGCTGCGCATGCCATGATGACAAATGACAACAATTGTTTTTTCTGAATCAATTTCTTGTAATGTTAATGGGATATCAGTCATGGCAATATTGATTGAAGAATTAATATGACAAATTTCATATTCCCATGTATCTCGAACATCCAGGAGCACAAGTGATGTATCATTATCAATATATTCCTTCAATTGTTCTGCTGTTAATTGCTGCATTCTTTTGTTAGCTATAGTTGAAATTTTTTAGTATCTTTTGCACCAATTAAGGAAGGGATATCAGTCTCAAATAAAGATTCTGTCGCCCACTCATTAATTCCAACTTGTGTAATTAATAAGGCATCCATAATCGGCGAGTTGCCAACAATAATAAATAATCTTCCATTTGGCGCCAGTTGTTTTTGATAGTGAGTTTCAAGTAACGGTACTGAACCCGTAGCAACTATGACATCATAAGGACTGGAAGATTCCCAACCTGCTATAGCGTCTCCGTTTTCGAGTTTTACATTTTCAATGTTGTATAGTTTCAGTTTTTTTTCTGCTTGTTCTGTAAAATCAGAATAAATATCAACACTAGTGACTTTGTAGGCCATTTTTGCCATTAATGTTGTTAAATAAGCACAACCTGTTCCAATCTCGAGTACTTTATCTTTTGTTTGGATATTGACGCTTTGTAATACGCGTGCTTCCACCTTAGGTGTCATGGTGATTTGTCCATGAGCAAGAGGAATTAGGGTGTCTGCTAATGCTAATTGTTTATATTCTTCTGGTATAAAATCTTCCCGGCGGACGTCCATTAACAGATCAAGAATATTCTGATCCAGGACTTCCCAAGTCCTGATCTGTTGCTCAATCATGTTAAATCGGGCTTGTTCAAAATTCATCTGCATATTCTCGCTAAGTACGATATATTTAGAATTAACATTATATAGTAATACGCATGTAGTGCGGCTAGGGGTGCCCCTGTTGGCTGAGAGTGACCCTTGAACCTGATCCGGTTAATTCTGGCGTAGGAAAGCAAGCACTTTCATTCCATATTCCGCGCTCTACTGCATATTTATATTTTATGAGGATCTTACCATATGAGCGCAAAATCAGAATCATTCTTGTCAGTAAAAGCCCAGGTTGATAAACGGGCGATCAATCCATTACCCAACTCTCGCAAAATATACGTGCAGGGTAGCAGAGAAGATATCAGGGTGCCCATGCGAGAAATATCTGTAACAGACACACCGGCTGAGTTTGGAATGGAAAAAAATGCACCAGTAGTAGTTTATGACACTTCAGGGCCATATACAGAACCTGAGACGGCTATTGATATACGTAAAGGCCTGGAATCACTTCGACATGGTTGGATACAAGAACGGAATGATACTGAACAACTCAAAATGTTTTCCTCTGATTATTGTCGTAACCGCTTATCAAAATCAAATCTTGAGGCTTTGCGCTTCGAAAATACAAAATTGCCTCGAAGAGCGAAACCAGGTCAGTCTGTGACACAAATGTATTACGCAAAGCAGGGGATCGTTACACCGGAGATGGAATTCATTGCATTACGTGAAAATCAAAAATTACAGGAATATCATGATACTGATCTAATTAAATATCACGCTGGTATCGGTCTGGGTGCAGACATACCTGATGAAATAACATCGGAGTTTGTCAGGTCAGAAGTGGCAAGAGGGCGCGCGATCATTCCAGCTAATATTAATCATCTAGAACTGGAACCAATGATTATTGGGCGTAATTTTCTGGTTAAGATTAATGCGAATATTGGTAATTCAGCAGTAACATCATCGATTGAAGAAGAAGTCGATAAGATGACTTGGGCAATTCGTTGGGGTGCTGATACCGTAATGGATTTATCTACGGGGAAAAATATTCACGAGACACGAGAGTGGATTGTGCGTAATTCACCTGTACCCATTGGTACTGTACCTATATATCAAGCCTTGGAAAAAGTTGAAGGTAAAGCAGAAGATCTCACTTGGGAAATTTTTCGCGATACATTAATCGAACAGGCAGAACAAGGTGTTGATTACTTTACGATCCATGCGGGTGTGCGCCTTCCTTATATCCCATTAACTGTAAATCGTGTAACAGGTATCGTCTCACGTGGAGGTTCCATATTAGCCAAATGGTGTTTATCACACCATAAAGAAAATTTTCTGTATACAAATTTTTCAGAAATTTGCGAAATTATGCAAGCCTATGATGTGTCTTTTTCTCTGGGTGACGGTTTGCGCCCTGGTTCAATTGCTGATGCCAATGATGAAGCCCAGTTTGCCGAATTAAGAACACTTGGTGAACTAACAAAGATAGCATGGCAATATGATGTTCAAGTCATGATCGAAGGACCAGGCCACGTGCCAATGCATTTAATAAAGGAAAATATGGAGAAGGCACTGGACGAATGTCACGAAGCACCGTTTTATACACTGGGCCCACTGACTACAGATATCGCACCTGGTTATGATCACATTACTTCTGCAATTGGTGCAGCTATGATTGGGTGGTACGGTACGGCCATGTTGTGTTACGTCACACCTAAAGAGCATCTTGGATTACCAGATAAAAATGATGTGAAAGAAGGGATTATTACGTACAAAATTGCTGCTCATGCGGCAGATTTAGCAAAAGGTCATCCCGCAGCGCAGATTCGTGATAATGCTATTTCTAAAGCCAGATTTGAATTTCGCTGGCAAGATCAATTTAATCTGGGGCTTGATCCGGATCGAGCCCGTGAGTTTCATGATAAAACGCTACCTAAAGAAGCGCATAAATTGGCCCATTTTTGTTCTATGTGCGGTCCTAATTTTTGTTCAATGAAAATAACCCAGGATGTGCGAGATTATGCCAAAAAACAGGGGATTGATGATGTGCAACAAGCCTTGGAAAAAGGTATGGACGATAAAGCAATTGAATTCAAACACAAGGGAGGGAATATCTATCACCAGGCATAACCCGTTAAGACTAATAAGAATAATAAAGTAGTGATAATGTAATGTCTAAATTTGATGGTTACATCAAATTATCACCTGATCCTGAAATTGCAGAATTACGTATATCGCATCTTCTGCAGGGAAACAAAACAAATAAATTTGTAAATAAACTAAATGATGAAGAATTAAATGTTTTCATTCACCTGATAACCATTTCAAATTTTTTGTATCATTTTATATTTCGTGATCCAAAGGCTGTATCAGGTTTATTTCAATCATCAATCGATGCAAATTTGGTATTAAAAGATATAAATGATGTCAGTGCGCTACGCATATATAAATATCAAAGGTTATTAAATATTACCTGGCAGGATCTTGCTGCTACCGTCCCATATGAACAGGTTTTGGATTCACTCAGCCTGTTGGCGGATCAAGTCATTAATAAAGCTATGGAACTGCTTGGTTCTGAACAACCATCAATAGACAAAATGCAAAGTTTGAAACCAATATGTATATTTGCCATGGGTAAACTTGGTGCATTTGAATTAAATTATAGTTCAGATGTTGACTTAATATTCGTTAGTGCTGATGAAGATGCGATTGACAGTGAATATGACAAATATCAATTTGATGTTACAAGATTCATACGTAAATTTAGCAGATTATTAATGGATATTACTGAAGATGGTTTTCTCTATCGTGTGGATCTAAATATCAGACCGCTAGGTAGGAGTGGCCCACTTGTGCTTTCTGTTACTGATACTGAAAATTATTATGTAGCAAGCACAGAAGCCTGGGAAAGATTTGCCTGGTTGCGTGCCAGAATAATTGTAGACGAGCAAGGGCTCGGTAATGATCTATTACAACGTTTACACCCCTTTATCTATTTACGTACATTAAGTAGTGATGATCTGGACAGATTTATACAGATCAAGAAAGACATGGCTGTTTTACGTCAGAAAACCGATTGCTGGAATGTGAAATTAGGAGAAGGTGGTATACGTGACATTGAATTTTTTATTCAGATTTTGCAAATAGCCAATGCATATAAGTATCCAACATTACAAACAACCAATACACTCGCTATATTAGATGGCTTAATGAAGTGTGGACTTTTAGATCAAAAAGATGGCAACAGTATCAGTAAGAGTTATCTTTTTTTAAGACGTCTGGAAAATCGATTGCAAATGGTTGATGAAAAACAGACGCATGAGCTTCCACACGATTTTTCTCAGCGTTTAAAAATCGCACGGTCATTTGGTTATATAGACGGTGATAATAATGCGAACCTGGAACAGTTTAATGAACAACTAGACCGTCATCGTATGATTGCAAGTCAATGTTATGAACAAATCCTTCCAGGTAATTAAGTCAATTGCAGTCGCTTGAAACCGGAGCTAAATTGGTACTTGATTCTGCTTGGAATATGGAGGCAGCACAGTCTAGTTTGGAACGATGGCTAGATGTTTGTGAAAAAGAAGCATGGGGCCAATGTCCCCAAAATCTTTCTTTACTTGTTAAATTATTTGGAGCCAGTTGGTTTTTTACTCGGTTTGTATTTTATCGTGGTAATCAAATTACCCGTTTTTTTGATAATCCAATTATTCCAGATTGTTCAATTGATAATTTGCAGGAAAGCTTGCTGAAAAAGTGTACAGGCGATGCACTGAATGAACAATTAGATCGCCTACGTATAGCTAAAAGTGAAGTTATGTTACAGATTGTATTGGCATATCTAGCGGAACAGCTTGATCAAGAACAGACTGAAAATGCCTTAAGTAGTCTTGCTGAAGCTGTACTCTGGTGCACATTACAATTGCTGGATAAAGAAACACAACACAAAATCTGGAAACATATTGCAATATTGGCCATGGGCAGACTCGCGGGTCAGGAAATGAATTTCGGCTCAGATTTAGACTTAATCATTTTATTTCCAGAAGCATTAAGATCAGAATCAGAAATAATAATCAAGCAGGTACAGCGTTTGATGAGGAACATAGCTGAAATATCGCCTTACGGCACGCTGTATGAGGTTGATATGCGTCTCAGGCCTTATGGTAGTTCAGGGACACTAGTCAGTTCAGCTCAATATTTTGTTGATTACCATAATTCAGAGCGGGCTATTTGGGAACGGCAAATGATGACACGTTGTCGCGCTGTGATTGATAATAATAATTTAGCAACCGAATCGTTGGATGCTATTAAACCTGTTATTTATTCCAAATATCCAATTGAACATTTAAAAACAGAAATTATGCAAATGCGAAAAAAAGTGCAGGAAGAACTGGGTAGTCCAAAAGACAAATATGAAATTAAACGGGGAGAAGGCGGAATTATGGATATTGATTTCATTACACACTATTTACAGTTACTACACGGGTGGAAGCAACAAAGTCTGCAAACACCAAGTACGCGCAAAGCATTAAGAAAATTAAATACACAAGGACTATTGGATGGCTCCTCATGCCAGGAATTGATTGAAGCTTATAATTATTTGAAAAGAATTGAGGGCGCACTGCGCATGTTTGATATGAAATCAATCAGTGCATTTTCAAAGCAACCGGCAGAAGTTTATTCTCTTGCGCGTGCTATGGGTTACTTTAATAAGGATATGGCCCATTCCTCAGAACTTTTCTTAGAAAATTATTTGGATATTGTAAAGAATGTAAGGCAGAAATTTATAAAAATATTAGGTGAGCTTGATTAATTATTATGCTCGCTTTACAGCATCAATTTTATCTATTTGATGATCATGTTCAGGAAATACTGTGTTAGGAGAATAAATATAACGGTTGCAGTGATAACCAAGTGATTCTAGTTTTCTGATTAAAGCAGTTTTTGTTAGTACTCCATCAGATTCTTTATCCCAGTGATATGTATGCATTGTTTGTTGTTAATTAAACACATTTTTATCAGTAATATCAGCAACAATAATTTGATTACGGCCCAATGTCTTTGCCTTGTATAGTGCAATGTCTGCATACTTAATCAGTTTATCCGGCAATTGTCCACGTTCAGGGACAACACTGGCCACCCCAAAGCTTACGGTAACGATATCACTGATTTTAGATGCTTCATGCGGTATTTTTAATTTACTAATAGCGTCGTGCATCTGTGTTGCTAATTGTTCTGCATTGTCTTCGTCCGTGTCCGGCATAATGACAGCAAACTCTTCACCACCGTAGCGTGCTGCTATATCACCACCACGACGTGCGTGTTCTTTAAGAACTGTCGCAATATTTTGCAGACATTTATCACCCTCTTGGTGTCCGTAGTGGTCATTGAAGCGTTTAAAAAAATCTATGTCGCAAAGGATCAATGATATTGGTTTCTTGTATCTTTTAGCCCGGCTCCATTCGCTCTGAATAGCACCATCAAACATACGCCGGTTTTCTATTCCTGTTAAACCATCTGTTGTAGATAATTGAAACATATCTTCAGCCATAGACTCTGCTCTTTCTTTCTCAGAGATTAATTTTTTTTCTGCTAGCTGCCTCAGACTAATTTCTTCTTGAAGTTCAATAACCAATTGTTCATTTGTTAAAGTTTGTTGTATGGAATTTTCTATAAATACATTAAAGTGCCGTGCACTGAAAAATAAAAAGAAATAAATAAGTAACAGGATATAACCCATATCGACATATTGTTCGTTTTCAGTCTGTAACAAAAGAAAGATTGCCATAAAAAATGTAGAAGGAGTGGCAAACATCAGGTATGTCCTTAAATTCCCGGCATAGGTCGCCAAAGCTCCTGCACATAAACCAATGATCATGAATATCACGATGCCGGAATATAGCGGATCAGTATGATCAAGGAGAAAGATACATAAGTAACACCACAACAGCCCTGCTATGAAAGTACCAATATCATAAAAAAGTTGCCATTTTTGAAAATCATCTATGGTTTCCCGATGTTTTTTAAATAGATATACCTCGACGTAGCGAGAAAAGGTGACAATAACAAAGCCAACTATCCACAATATGAAAATATCGTGAGGCACAATTTGCCAGAAAATAAGTATTAGCAAGGCTACCGCAGCAGTCGCGGCGGTAAAAGCAGTAGAAGCCTGATCATGCAATAGGTCTATTTTTCTTATAATTATTTTATTAATCACAAAATTTAATCCATGTATAAGTTCCTATGTAAGTATCAGCAACGAATATGCCAATCATAGATAAAACAGTGATTAAGTGGGTAAAATGTGATGAATATCACATTAAAGGCTTAGTTTATGTGGATTAATGTGAGCAAAGTCACATAATAAAAAAATTAATAATATTATATAACTTATTGTATTTTAGGTATTTAAAGATACTTATGTCGTTTAATAACGACGTAAGTCAGCGAAGGCCCATCGATCAGCTTTTATTACTGAGGATACTGACCGATAGGCTTGTAACCAGGGCAAATATGAATCCAGGGACGAGTTCATAGAGTTCAAATATCCCTCCAGTGAGTTGGTGCCAAATGATGACAGTCAATCCTCCCGTTATCACACCAGCCAGCGCGCCAGAAAAAGACATCCCCTTCCAATACAGGCTCAGGATCAATACAGGGCCAAATGCAGCACCAAAACCAGCCCAAGCGTAGGCTACCAAATCGAGTATTTTTTGTTCATGCTGTAATGCAAGTACGGAAGCAATAATGGCAATTACGATAACAGCAAGTCGACCAATGAAAACAAGCTCACCTTGACTTGCCTGTTTTTTAAAGAGTGCCTTGTAAAAATCTTCTGTGAAGGCGGAGCTGGCAACCAATAGTTGCGAGTCGGCTGTGCTCATAATAGCGGCCAGGATAGCGGCTAAGCAGATCCCGGCCGGTATTGGATGAAATAAATAGGTGACCATTTCAATGAATACCATTTCGGTATTACTACCTGTTAGTTGGCTATCCAGTAGCCCGATACCAGTGAATCCAACCAGTAGTGCAGCAACAAGGCTGATACCGGTCCAGGTAATAGCAATACGTCGGGCCGTCGGCATGATTTGCGTTGATTTGATCGCCATGAAACGCACAAGGATATGGGGCTGCCCAAAATAACCTAGACCCCAACCAAGTAATGACAAGATAGCAATGGCTGAAAGTGTCTCAGTTTCCGTCTTTTGAAATATATTCGTCAATGTAGGGTCAACAATCTGCATTGTTGCCAAAGTAATTGACCATCCACCCATAGATTGCATGGCGATAAGACCTACAATTACCAAAGCAAATACCATTAACAGACCCTGGATCAAATCTGTCCAGGACACAGCAAGAAAGCCACCGAGTGTGGTGTAAAGTAAAATAGCAACCGTGCCTGTAATAATTGCCCAGGTATAAGGCAGATTAAATACAGATTCGAACAGCTTACCACCTGCAACCAGTCCGGAACTGGTATAGAAAATAAAAAATAATAGAATAAAAAATGCTGTACTAACCCTTAGTAGATGTGTTTGATCATTAAATCGGTACTCAAAATATTCTGGTAAAGTAAGGGCGTTGCTTAGCGACTCACTTTGGTCGCGTAAACGAGGCGCGACAAATCGCCAGTTTAAATAGGTCCCAATAAACAATCCTGTCGCAATCCAGATTGCCTGGAACCCGGCGGCATAAGCAAAACCAGGCAAGCCGAGCAACAGCCAACCACTCATATCAGATGCGCCTGCACTGAGTGCAGTCGTCCATTGCCCCAATTTTCGACCGCCAAGAAAATAATCAGCATCACTTTTTGTGTGGTGCCAGGCAATTAAACCAATAATAAACATCAATAAAAGATAAATACAGAAGGTAATAAGAATTATCGTATTATCAGAATTCATTAATTTATTGGACGATTGTATCGTGGCAAGGAAAAAATATTTCTTTTGGAATTCTATTTAATAGAAGATTGCTGCAAAATGTAAACATCCCGTCGAGTATCTTTTTTTGGTAAGCAATCATACCGTTATTTTCTTCAAGTGGTGATGCAAATAATATTTCATCTGGATAAAGTTTTTGAACAATATGGAAGAAATTTTTTGGCAGACGAAAACTACCCAGACTTACAGAATGCAAATTATGAATATCAATATGCTCGAATACAAAATCAAACAGTTGTTTATATTTTGCCTGGTAATCACTTTCATATATTAAGGGATCAAAACGCAAACCTAATTTCCATCCTGCATTTTGTAATTTAACCATAGCATCAATACGTTTTTGTATAGAGGGTGTTTTATGTTCAAGCACATTAGCAATTTCTGTGGGAGTAAAACTATAGGCGACAACCACGTTATTCATTGGTTCACGATTTAATAACGAACGTATCTGGGTGCTTTTAGTCCTGAGTTCAAGTAGTGCAGAAGGATATTCATTGAACTGAGGCAGTATAAATTCTGTAAAACCAGTGACAGGCTCTAAAGCGAGGCTATCACAGTCATACCCTGAGAAAAAATGTACTGGTTCATCGACATGTTGATTAATCACATTCTTTATAGTGGAAGAGAAATCTTCAAAATTAACAAATACTACATAATGAGCAGAACGATACATGCCTTGTAAAAAGCAATAACGACAGTCGTAGATACAATTCATCATGTGTGAGAAATAATAATTATGATCTGCTCCAATACCGTAATTCTCAGGTGTTGATAGCACAAAATTTTTAAATTTATTAGCAAGTATTAATGCCGGTTTTTTTTTCTGTAGACGGAAGCTTTGTGATTTTTTATTAAATATTTCTGTATAACGTGAACAAGCTATTTTTGCAGCATTAGGGAACTGCTTTAATATTTTCTTCGTACGTGGATGCTCAGCAACGTCATCTTCGATATAAATTCTTTCAATCATTATTTACATCATCCAGATAAATTGATCGGTAAGTTATCTAAAATATCTTGTAATGAAACGAGCATCTCTTTACCACTATTCGTATTTCTAAAGTATTGCAAAGGATTTTGTTCGGGACATAAGACGCTCCAGCGATTTAACAGTTTAGATAATCTGTTCCGTTCATATTGGGTGAAATGCCAGTGATCGATGCATTGTTCATAGTAGGCGGGGGTCTTTTCAAGCGTTTCGAGTTCCAGGCTCAATTGCTCCAGTTTATTGACAACCTGATCAATAATTTTAATATTTTCAG
>CAZCXC010000265.1:0-5617 GCA_964502505.1 uncultured Enterobacteriaceae bacterium | reverse complement strand
GCGAGTTGACCAGATAAGGCACACTCACTTCTGTATATCCATGCTCTTTTATATGCGTATCCAACATGAACTGTATTAATGCGCGATGCAGTTTCGCAAGTACACCACTCATCACAACAAAGCGTGAGCTCGCAATCCTGGTTGCAGCCTCAAAATCCAGTAACCCTAAGCGTTCCCCTAATTCAACGTGGTCTTTTGGTTCAAACGCAAAATTCTTTGGTTCACCCCAACGATGAATCTCTTTATTATCCTCTTCTGTATTTCCTACAGGGACTGATTCATGTGGGATATTAGGGATACCTAGCAAGATGGTATTTAATTCATTTTGGACATTTCCAAGCTCATCTTCACTTACCTTTAAACGATCACCCAACGATGCAACTTCATCTAACAGAGGCTGCACATCTTCACTTTGTGCTTTTGCCGCACCTATGGCCTTTGAGCGTTCATTCCGCTCTTGTTGTAATTCCTGCGTTTTAACCTGTAGGCCCTTGCGTTCTTTTTCAAGTTGATCAATAGATGATGCGTCAAGTGAAAAGCCCCGTTTTTTTAACGCATTTAAAATATTTTTAAGTTCATTCCTTAATAAATGTGGGTCCAGCATAAATAATAATTTCCTTCTTAACTGTTAATATGTGCGGGCCAATAAACAACATGACCTGGCTTGGTTGTTATATTCAGATGTTCGATAATTGGCTTAACTTTCGAAGGCACATCAAAAAACTCCACAACAACAGGTAGATCAAGTGACATATCCATTAATGTTGATGAATGAATCTCGCCCGAACTGCCAAATCCGGTTATACCACGAAAGACTGTTACACCACGTACCTTGCTTTCATCATGTAAATATTGCAGTAATTCTGCCAAATGTGCCTTGGCTTCATGTAAATAAATTCTGACAATGATGACTTCTGTTTCATTCATATCTGTCTACCTATTATCATGCCGAACCAACATCCAGTGATACAAAGTGTCACGCTGAACAAGATATTCAAACCTGCTTTTAACTGTTCTCCCGCCTCAATCAAATTCAGTGTTTCAATAGAAAATGTGGAAAATGTTGTAAACGCGCCAAGTAATCCAATAATTAATCCAGCGCGCCATTCCGGGCTGACGTCCATACGTTCAACCAAAAATACATATGCCAATCCCATTAATAGTGACCCTAACAGATTGACTGAAAGTGTCCCATAAGGGAACCCCCGTCCCATATAGGCATGGATACCATTTGACATCCAGTAACGTAATAAAGCCCCTGTTGCCCCACCGGCAGCTATGAAGAGTATCTGTGCCACGTGAATATTCTTTGCGTTTTGACCAATAAATATTTTATACGAAGCAGCACTTATTTTCTGTTTTTAGTTTTATTATCAAGCTCGCGTAAATGGGCTAATTTTTCTGCTATCTTAATTTCCAATCCACGCTCAGCCGGCATGTAATATTGGCGTGGTTCCATATCATCCGGGAAATAATTCTCTCCCGCTGCATACGCTTCCGGTTCATTGTGTGCATAGCGATATTCCTTGCCATAATCTAATTCTTTCATTAATTTTGTTGGTGCATTACGCAGATGTAAAGGGACCTCATACGAACCGTGATCACGCGCATCCTGCATCGCATTATTAAATGCCTTATACACTGCATTGCTCTTTGCAGCACAAGCAAGATAGACAATTGCTTGTGCTATAGCGAGCTCTCCTTCAGGCGAACCAAGGCGTTCCTGAGCTTCCCAGGCATCAAGTGCCAAACGCAACCCACGTGGATCGGCATTGCCAATATCTTCGGATGCCATGCGCACAACACGACGCGCTATATACAGTGCGTCACAACCACCATCTATCATTCGCGCAAACCAATACAGTGCAGCATCAGGTGAAGAACCACGTACAGATTTATGCAGCGCAGATATTTGGTCATAAAAAGCTTCCCCTCCTTTATCAAAACGGCGCACACTGCCACCACTCAATACTTCCTCCAGTAATGCATCAGTAACCTCATTCTCTTCCGCTAAATCAGATGCAATTTCGAGTAAATTCAATGCACGCCTTGCATCACCATCAGCAACTATAGCTAATTTATGTAAAGCATCATCTTTAATTTTTAAATTATTTTTTGATATGCCACGTTCATTATCTTGCAATGCTTTTTTAATAATTATTTGAATATCTGCTTCCTGCAATGACTTCAAAACATAAACACGCACGCGGGACAGTAATGCATTATTTAATTCAAATGAGGGGTTTTCTGTAGTTGCACCAATAAAAGTGATCGTGCCATCTTCCACAAAAGGTAAAAAAGCATCTTGCTGTGATTTATTAAACCGATGTGCTTCATCGATAAACAGCACTGTATCCTTTTTATATGCTTCACGATATTGTTGGGCGCAGTCAATTGCAGCACGAATATCTTTAACTCCACTTAATACGGCAGATAATGTTATGAATTGTGCATCACATGAACTGGCTATTATTCGAGCCAATGTAGTCTTACCAGTGCCTGGTGGACCCCAGAAAACCATCGAGTGTAACCGACCATTTTCTATCGCTAGTCTTAATGGTTTCTCTACTCCTAAGATATGATCTTGACCAACGAAATCATCAAGACCATACGGACGCATTCTGTCTGCAAGTGGATGGCAATCAATATCAGATGTCATAATAAATGGATTACACAGTAACTACACGATTTAAAATGCTAAACGTTTATTTATGACAAGCGCTTAAAACTAATGCAAGAATAAAATTATAAAAATTACGTTACTTGCTTTAACCACGATCATCTATTACATCAACATTAATAGGTGGTTCAAAAGTAAACAGTGAGGATTCCAATTTCCTATTGCGTATTGAATTTAGGAAGTCGATACGCGTTGTTTGTCCCAGGTTATCAAACAGCACCATCATACCCAATTTATTCTTATCAAAACCAAGTCGTATACTGCTAAATTGATTTTCAATGTCTTTTGGTGTGAGTTCTATCCAGTTAAAGCCTTCAATATCCCCCATATCTATAATAATAAAATGTTCCTTGATATTTTCTTCTCCACTTAATATGGCTGCAGGTGTATTTTCAATTGAACCGGATATATCCTTAACAGTTACTTGTTCCAAATCTTCATCATAGAGCCAGAGGGTGCTTCCATCAGTAATGATCATTTGTGAATAAGGATCTTGATAATCCCAACGAAATTTACCCGGGGTTTTCATATAAACAATACCCGTTACTGTTTCTAATTCTTCTCCATTTTCATTGACTAGGGTTTGTTTAAATTCAGCTTGGAATGTATCAAGATTGTCAAGAAAAGCGTCAAGTGAGCTGACTTCTTCAGCTTTTGCCAACTGAAACATCGCTAAAAATGAAAAACTGATGATGAAGAGGTAAAGATGAATATATTTTTTCATTAATTTAAAAATAACCTAGAGTTAAATAAACTATTCAATTGTTGGAGGCGGTGGTGCAAGTACCTCTCTGCTACCATTTGATTCTAATGGACTAACCAAACCACTTTGTTCCATCTCCTCCACCATACGTGCAGCCCGGTTATATCCTATCTTTAATCGACGCTGAATATAAGAGATTGATGCCTTACGAGTCTCCGTTACTATCCGCACTGCCTCGTCATACAGCGGATCCATATCATTACTGGCTGTATCCAACCCAGGAATAGCTTCTGCACCACCTTCAGAGGGCCCACGTACAATCTCATGACGATAATCTGGCTCGCTGTCTTTTCTCAGCTCTTCAACAACTTTATGCACTTCATTATCTGAGACAAATGCACCGTGTATGCGCTCGGGCAAACTACTTCCTGATGGTAGGTATAACATATCTCCATGACCCAATAACGTTTCTGCACCCATTTGATCAAGAATCGTTCTCGAATCTACTTTCGATGACACCTGGAAGGCAATTCTACTCGGGATGTTTGCCTTAATTAATCCTGTTATCACATCAACAGAAGGGCGTTGTGTCGCTAGTATGAGGTGTATACCTGCAGCACGTGCTTTTTGTGCAAGACGGGCAATCAACTCTTCAACTTTTTTACCCGTTGTCATCATCATATCCGCTAATTCATCTACAATAACGACGATGGTCGGAAGTTCTTCTAATTTGCGTATTTCATCATCTTCACTGATTGGTTTGTAAGTAGGATCAGGTAGAGGTTGTCCAAGTTCCATTGCTTCCAGTACTTTACGATTATATCCACTGATATTGCGAACACCGAGTGTTGCCATTAACTTAAAACGTCTTTCCATCTCAGCGACACACCAACGCAGTGCGTTAGCGGCTTCTTTCATGTCTGTTACAACAGGAGCTAATAAATGCGGTATGCCTTCATAAACTGATAGTTCTAACATCTTGGGATCAATCATGATTAAGCGCACTTCTTTGGCCGTCGCCTTATACAACAGACTTAGGATCATCGCATTGAGTGCAACAGATTTACCGGAACCTGTAGTACCTGCCACAAGTAAATGCGGCATTCTGCTTAAATCTGTTACGATGGGTTGTCCACTGATATTTTTACCTAATCCCAAAGCTAAGTGAGATTTCATTGCGTCATATTCTTTTGAATTAAGAATCTCACCAAGTGAAACTATTTCACGATGCTCATTCGGTATTTCAATACCAATCACTGATTTGCCAGGAATAACATCGACTACACGTACACTGATTACAGACAAGGAACGTGCAAGATCTTTTGCTAGATTTATTACCTGACTACCTTTCACCCCAGCCGCAGGTTGTAATTCGTAACGAGTAATAACAGGTCCGGGATGGACTGCAACAACTTGTGCTTCAATACCAAATTCTTTGAGCTTAAGCTCAACTTGACGTGACATTGCCTCAAGAGATTCTTGAGAATATTGACCTTTAGGTGCTTGCGGTTCATCTAACAAATTTATGGAAGGCAACACTGATTCTGAAGGTAGATCAAACAAATTAACTTGTTTTTCACGTTCTAAACGATCTCCCATTTCAAATGTTGAGATGCTGGGTTCAATTTTTACAGGTTCACGATCGATGATTTTCTCTTGTTCATTTTTTATAATGATTTCTCTGCGTCGACGAGCTTCACGACCAATTATATTCTCCTTTATCCGGCTGCGTATTCTACTTCCATATGACAACAGGTGTAATGTCCAATGACCTGTAACATCCATTACCCAAAGCCAGGAAAGACCTGTAAGCAGAGTGATCCCAATGAGGAACATGGTCAACATCATTAAAGTACTACCTGTCGACCCAAAAATAATACTAAGTTTAGATCCCGCAGCATCACCCAAAACACCACCTGCTCCATGCACCTCATATGGCAAACTGGCTCCTGCCTGAAAATATAGCCAGGCTAAACCACAACCACCAATCAACAGAAATAACAAACCAAAGATGCGAATGGAATATCGCAAATAATTTAGCGGTTCATTTCGCTGACGAGACATGAATAAGCGCCAACCACTGTAAGCGAAAATTATAGGAAATAAATATCCGATATAACCAAATAGATAAAGTAAGATATCAGCAATCCAGGCACCCATTTCACCTGCGTTATTTTTTAAATTATCTGTTGAAACAGCATGAGACCAACCAGGGTCACTGGGATGAAAACTCA
>CAZCXC010000264.1:0-3817 GCA_964502505.1 uncultured Enterobacteriaceae bacterium | reverse complement strand
CCACTACCATCATCTTTGACGCGTATAGTTGATGTATAATTTGCAACTGGCAAAGGACTATCAACAATCGTGTAGGAATACAGACGCTCATTGTCATCAACCTTTTCCAATTTCTCAATAATAGTGCCACCTCCTGCAAGGCTAAGACGTCTTACAGATCCTTCTTCCTCTAATTCACTTTTTTCAACAGCAGGATGCCAATCGGGTAATGCATTAAAACCCCCGATCATTTCCCACAGTTTCTCTGGTGATACATTTAAACTGGTATTCATAGAAACTTTGGCCATGGTTACCTCTCCTATATGGAATTAATTTAAATTGTGTTTTTGCATACGATAGCGTAAAGCCATTCTGGTTATTCCCAATTCTTTTGCTGCTTTGGTTACATTTCCATCAGTTTTATCTAGTGCCTTTTTGATCAATTTTAATTCAGCAGAACCTAATGTTAATTCATCTAAACTATCAACACTCTCCGTTTTTTGTACACCTGGTTGCATCGATAATGAGAGGGATTCCCTGGTCAGCTCACCACCACTATTAAGTAATACTGAACGTTCGAGTAAATGTTTCAATTCGCGTATATTCCCTGGCCAGGAATTATCCATGATGCTTTGCGTCGCTTCCTTGTTAAAACTTGTCTTTTCCAAACCATAACGGTTTGCGGTTTGTTGAGCAAAATGATTTGCAAGAATCATGATATCCCCGTTTCTCTCTCTTAGCGGTGACATGGTAATAGTAAGTACATTTAATCTATAAAATAGATCTGAACGAAATTCACCTTTTTCTACCAACTCTTCAATATCGCGATTGCTGGCTGCAAGAAACCAGGCCGCTACTGGTTTTTCCTGCGTTGTTCCGACACGTCTAAGCGTTCTACGTTCGAGCACAGCAAGCAACTTAGATTGCAATTCTAACGGCAAGTCACCGATTTCGTCCAAAAATAATATTCCATCTTCTGCAGCCTCGATTAATCCAGTACGAGCTACATGGGCATTGGTAAAAGCCCCTTTTTCATGACCAAATAATTCCGCTTCGATTAAATCTTTTGGTAAAGATGCACAATCAACATGTACAAATGGTTTGCCACTGCGGGAACTATTTGCATGTAATAATCGGGCAACAATATCCTTTCCCGTTCCTGTCTCACCAAGGATTAATACTGTTGGGGGTACCGTGTTACTTGACTGGGTTAGGTGACTGATTTGTTCAACCAGTTTACGCACAGCCGCCATAGATTCACATTCACCTAGAAACTCAACTCCTTCTGCCGCATGCTGTTCACGCTTAGTGGAATAAGTTAGTTTTTTAGTGAGTTCACTTCTATCGAGCACCTTTTCAACATTTAAAAGTAGCTCATCCAAATCAACCGGTTTTTTCAGGTAATCAGAGGCCCCTAGTTTCATTGCCGAAACCGCATCATCCAACTCCCCATAAGCAGACATGACAAGTACAGCTGTATTAGAATTATACTTATTACGAATATCTGATAGAAAATCGAGTCCGGAACCATCCGGCAAACGCATATCAAGCAGCACCATATCTGGTGATAGGGATTTAAATTTTTCATCGGCACTTTTTAAATCAGCGGCGATATCACTATTGTAACCGGACCTCTTTAATTGCTTTTGCACTGCTTTTGCAAAAACAGTTTCATCTTCAACAATCAGTATGTGTTTTTCAAGGATAGGTATTTCAACCGAGGTAACCAATGAATCCATATTTTGTGTCATTCGTCTACCTCCTCAATCACTCTAATAGGTGCTGTTATGATTACAGTTGTACCCTTGCTATTAACAGTTTTAAATTTTAAATCCCAACCATGTTTTTGACATATTTTAAAAGCAATGGGTATGCCTAACCCTGTACCAAAACTTTTCGTACTTGGTCCCGGTGAAAGTTTGTTGGGCTCTGGTTCGAATGGGAGACCTCCAGCAAAATCCTGAATGTGCAATTCTAACTCTGTCTCTTTCCTTACCATGCCCAGACGTATTTTTGAATTATCTTCTGAAGCATCAACCGCATTGGTAAGTAATGCGTATATTGCTTGCTCCATCAAATCAGGGTCTGCATTCAGGCGTAAATTATTTTCCCAACCGAATTTATCAATCTCGATACATTTTTCTTCCATTTTGTTTTTCAAAAGTAAACTTGCAGTATTGAGCATTTCACCGGCATACACTAGCCTGTAATTTGGTTTTAATGGATGTAAATAAGAGACTAATGCATTTACCCATCTGCCCAAACGATCAATGGTGTCCAATATTAATTGGTGTCCTTCTTTCAATTCTTCTGGGTCATTTACATTATCGAGTACTTGTACTGTTGCACGAATACTCGCTAATGGATTTCTTATATTGTGCGCCACAACAGGTACAAGTGCTCCAAATGCTGCTTGCTTTTCACTTTCCACAAATGCATTTCTACTGGCTTCAAGTTCTTTCGCCATACCATTAATAGTCTGAGCAAGCTCAGAGACCTCTTCGACACCCTCCGCGATAATATTATGTTCAAGCTGACCATTACTGAAAATTTGTGCCCCTTTAATAATATGCGACATGGGCTGAATAAAGCCTTTACTCAATATATTCCTTGCTGTCCATACGAGTATGATAGCTAAAAAGACAAATAATACGGCAATGTAAGGCGCGGTTGCTGTCCATTTTTTTAAATTCTCATCTCGTTCTGCATGCTTGCTTGCCAGAACCGATTTCATAATTAAATATTCTTTTTCAAAATTGGATATTTCTTGTTGAAGAAAAACCTGATTTAGAATATCAACAAGATCTTGTTGCCTCACTCCTTTAGGGCCTATGTTTGCTTTTAACTCATTCTGAATTATTCGATAAGCGTTATTTAATTCTTGTATCGCTATATCTTCATCCCTATTTACAGAATTTCTACGAAGCTCGTTAAATTGTTCACCAATTTCGCTTGAATATTGGCGGTAGAGATCACGTGCTTGCTGATCCTTAAGGACACTGATCAGTTGTACATCCTGTATAAATCGGTAAAGCTGACCACGAATTTGATCCGTTACATCGATCATATTATTTACCCGCACTGATTCTGCTGAGTACTGTTGCCAGAAATAGGCATACAGTCCACTCAGTAATACAGTCCCGAGGACCAGAAAGAGAACGATAATTTCATGAATAAGTACCAGACTTCTCAGTGATTTAGGACGCTTACTTAACATCGGGGGAGTATAACTGATAGCCTGAGTGGTTGATATAAACCAATTTCAGGCTCTAGGTAGCCAGATGGCTCTTGAAGAACCAAGCTAGAACTTTCATTTCTACTATCTATAAGCTATTGACGCTATGCATACCAACTGATTTTTATAATATTTATATAACATAAAAAAGATTTTACACAAACTGGCATGAATGCTGCCCGAGTTTAAGCGTACTTTTTCAAAGTATCCCGATTCGTCGGGTTTACTAAATGTTTAAACTCTTTTTTTAGGAGATCTAAAAATGAAATGGGAAACCCCTGAATACAGTGACATCCGCTTCGGTTTCGAAGTCACGATGTACATCAACAACAAATAAGCATCTTTTCACTTAAATGTTGGAAATAAGGGGCTTTCAAGCCCCTTATTTTTTGGGGTCTGTATACGTGACAATGTGCAGAAGCTAATTGACATGCGTAATCAAGCGGATAAGCAACGTGAGAAGAAAATTTGCCCGTGGCTGATGCTCGTGGTGCTAATGAGAAGGTTGAAAAAGAACGCGACCAGTTATTGGAATCAATGCTCAACACGCCGCCAGAAACGCATGAGGAAATGAAGGACAAAACCTAACGGTCTTCTATCCAA
>CAZCXC010000263.1:0-1736 GCA_964502505.1 uncultured Enterobacteriaceae bacterium | reverse complement strand
TGGTTGCTTTTTTATAAGCTTTTTCCGCCTCAGAGTATTTTTTTTGCTGTTCTAAACAAAGACCCAGATTACCATGGTAATCAGTCACTTGCGGATCTATTTTTATTGCCTTTTTGAGTAGTTTTTCAGCCTGTTTATGATCACCTCTAAATTGCGAGGTTAATACGCCCATTAAATTTAATGCGTAATCATGTTTAGGCTGAAGATCTAACACTTTTTTATAGTGCTGCTCAGCAAGTTGTAATTGTCCACTCTGGTGATGCTGAACTGCTATATTTAATATTTGCTCAACAGAATGTGTGACAGAGGGTTGTTGCAGACTAAATAAATGATTAAATATTTGTTTTTTCTTCATCAAGGATTAAATTAATTAATAATAATATGTCATTAAATAATAATTATATTTTACACATAACCGAGTCAATATAGATAACTACCCTCCTCCCTTATGATATGAAAAATCAAATTTTGAAAAAAATTTAGCGCGCATTTCATCCGATATATTATTTAAAATAAAATTTACGTGCATAATTGGTAACTCTAACGCACCTATTTTTCTGTTTTCACCCACTGTTAAATCAATTTCTACATGACCATTATCTATATGGCATAACACTTTGTTCCCATTAATCTCAAACTGAAATTCATCAAGCGCCTTAGGTAAGATTCGAAAAAAATCATCGCGTGTGATGGTCATCTCACGTCTGATAGTGACTGGCATATTACTGAAATATAAATCTATCCGCCTGCTACTGGAGGCCAAACGGCAAGTGTATCACCTTCTTTAAATATTGGATTGCTTCTCTCTTCAGGCTGGACATACACACCATTTAGTAAGACTAAATGTGCTTTTTCGCGAGGGACATTAAAATTGTCGATAACATTATATGCTGAGGCATCCGCCGGAATTTCAACTGTCGTGGAATGTTTATCTGACCCCTCCGGTAAGTAATCCATCAAGGTGGCGTACAACTTAAAGGTAATTTGCATCCGTCGTTAAATAATGCCTGCATTATGGCCGATAGATTGGGTAACCCCTAAATAAGCTTCCATTAAACGGGTGGGATCTTTCATTAAATGATCTTTCCATTTTCCCAAAGGTAGTTTTGTCTGGATCAGACCTCGTAATACACCGACATGTTCTGTTAGTCCCAATGCTTGCGCACCCACCAGAACATCATCATCAAATTGTAAACTGATATAACGATAACGACCCGGATCATTGAGTTCGACTGAGTCGCCTCCATCCACGCCCATCCATAAGCCATAGGAGCTGGATATTAATCCCATCGTATCAAGTACATTCATATTAACGCTGCCTTGATGGATCGTTTCCTTACCCGCCATATTCATGGCGGCAATACGTCCATGATCAGCAGCGGTGGGTTGGATGGCCTGCACACTATATTCACCCGTGGAAAAATCCTTGCCCTGGCATACATCACCAGCTGCATAAATGTCTGGATAATTTGTCTGCAGATGATCATTTACCAGTACACCAAACTCGGTTTCAATATCACTACCATCTAAAAACTGGATATTTGATTTTACCCCCGTTGCAGAAATGACAATATCCGCATCCAGTACGTCGCCGTTATCCAGTTTAACTTTCAGTTGTTCGCCAGATTGCTCGATGGCCTCCACCTTGGTTGATGTGTGTACGGTTACTCCTTTCTCCTGGCACCATTGCTTGATCAGGTTACCTGCCGTCTGGTTCATCATGCGCGGCACCATAC
>CAZCXC010000262.1:0-2277 GCA_964502505.1 uncultured Enterobacteriaceae bacterium | reverse complement strand
TGATCCGGAATCCGGTGAGCGTTATCGCAAGATGTTTTTTAATGAAGCACATACCGCTGGCATGCTTACACACCCGAATATTATCAGTATATTTGATGCAGGGGTTGATCAGGAAACCTGCTATATCGTAATGGAATACATTGAAGGTGGCGATACACTCAAGAGTTTCTGCACCCCCGAAAATTTATTACCTATTGAGAAGGTTGTAGAAATCGTATTTAAATGTGCAAAGGCACTCGACTACGCACATCGACAAGGAGTGGTGCATCGTGATATCAAACCATCCAATATATTAGTCACCAAGGATCATGATGTAAAAATCGGAGATTTTAGTATTGCCCAGCTTAATAAAGCTGACACAACAGAAACCCAACAAACGGGAATGATGGGTTCGCCAAAATATATGTCACCTGAACAACTCAAGGAAGATTCTATAACCAACCAATCTGATTTATTTTCGCTGGGTATAGTGATGTATGAATTGTTGACAGGTAAGCATCCTTTTCCTGCCGATAATTTTTCCCGATTAGTCACCAAGATTTTGAATGATGAACCAACACCTCTAAAAGAACTTAGAACTGATATTCCTCAGGTCCTCGAAGACATTGTAAAAAAAGCAATGCAGAAAGAGGTAAAAAACCGTTACAGTATGGGACTTGACCTGGCAACTGACCTAAGCAAGGCATTTGAAAGTCTTGATGGTCCGGAAGAAAATATATCCGAACAGGAACAGTTCAACTCAATTAAGAAACTGGAATTTTTTGAAGGATTTCCCGATGCAGAACTTTGGGAAATCATACGTGCGAGTAATTGGCAAGATTATACTAACGATGATGATATTATCGTTGAAGGTGAACTCGATGATTGTTTTTATATTATTGTTCAAGGAGAAGTTGCAGTTAAAAAAAATGATAAATCGATTCGCACCCTCAAAGCTGGGGATTGTTTTGGTGAAATGGGTTATTTAACTAAAACCAAACGCACAGCAACTATTAAATCAGATGGTGATACGGCGATATTGAAAATCAATTCAACTGTTATTTCACAGGTTTCGCTGAATTGCCAGGTGCGTTTCCTCAAGGTATTCCTGCGCACCTTAATACATCGTTTATCAGCAACCACTGAAAGGGTAACTCAGGAAGACGAAACCTGAAATATTATCTCGTGTCACGCCATTAACTGCTTTATCTACGCACCTTCTGCCCATATGTTTAATCAAGTGACGGTATTAGCTTGTCCTTGAATTAACTTATTTATAATTTGAACACTCTTCCCTTTGAAACTGGTTACCTGTAAACCAACCGCAAAGGACATTTCCCCTGCTTTATCTTCATTTTTAACACAGTTATTTGTAAACAAATAACCGTAAGTAATTTTACAATCGGCCACAACTTTTTCTATACTTCCTTTAAAAGAGATGTTTATTTTTACTTCTGGCGCCTCGTTTTCCATCAAATCATGTGCTGCTGTCAAGTCAGCGCATAATATCCGAAAACCACCAAAGGAAACGTCATTTAGTAAAGCACGTAATATAGTGCCATCAGGTTTTGTCACTTCAGCGGGATAATGATCGATGTTGTACCTGATACCTTCACGTCTCTCATGTGCATGATTCGTCATATCAGTTAACTTATTATTTTCTATCTTAGGCTTCTGCCCCCATCATGAAGTATATACCCTCCATATATATTGTCTTCATTAATAAGCCCGAAATGTCCGCTTTGGGTCGTAAGCAGACAATATTGATCACAATCTGATCACACTCAAAAGAAACACAGCAGAAATCTCTAGGATAAATAATGGTATAAAATGTGATGATAGGATGATTGTAAAATATGCCCCTACTGTTGAAAGCTAATATAGAGTGGTGCCCTGAACAGGATTCGAACCTGTGACCTTCCGCTTAGGAGGCGGACGCTCTATCCAACTGAGCTACCAGGGCTGAGTTAATTTAGCTTTAAATGGTGGAGCCGAGGAGGATCGAACTCCCGACCTTCGCATTGCGAACGCGACGCTCTCCCAGCTGAGCTACGGCCCCACTTCACAATATATTATTGTATCCTGTGCTTTTGTATGGTTCTACAATAGTTCATCCATATTGTGGTGATGAACCAGAGTAGAATTATCAAGTCAAATGGCTACACTCAGTTAATATAATCATGCACGATACTTTACCTTCGCTTGAACCAAGTAATTTTCCTGCAATCCAGCGTAAACAGCTTGAAATTGTACAGGTTAATATAGGGTTGCGTTGTAATCTTGCCTGTTTACATTGTC
>CAZCXC010000261.1:0-8047 GCA_964502505.1 uncultured Enterobacteriaceae bacterium | reverse complement strand
TGTAAGAGGTTTTAATCGGTTTTATACATCAGTTAATTACTCTTCTCGTAATTGAGACATCCAGTCCTCAAACATTTCTTTTATCTGTTCTTCTGCAGCATCACTACTCGAAAAGATCGGATCAGTTTTAGCTATTGGTTGTTCAGCATCGTCTGGGTAATACAGTTCTGCATACACTTTACCCGTCTTTGCATCAGTTTCTGTTTCTATCCGGAATTTTGTCAATATCAGTACTCCTTAGGTTATTCTAGAAAACATAACGATTGAACTTGCTTTAGGGATCAAATAGGTCAGTGGCGATTGGATTTAATTTAGTCAATATATACCGCGATTTTGAAATTGCAAATTGTAATAGGTTTTAATCAGTTTTATATGGTACTGAAAACGTTAACTTTTGGCCCAAAACGGACATTCATAATGCTGAGGTCGTTGGTTCAACATATCGATTTGGGTCAATACCCACTTCGGCTATTGTAAGATGTTGTCTACCAGGCTTCAATAAATTTGAATTTGCTACTAAAATTACATTGTAGTTAACATTTTACTGCTGCGAATTTAAAACAATTTAATAAAGACGCTAGACAAACCCGTTGATACAGAGAGAATAGACAGTATGGCCATCCAGGATGAAAACAATGTTAGTCAAGATGAAGAAAATGATGACTGGATGTCAAAATTATTGCACTCTCATATATTCAAGAATATTCCATTTCAAGAAATTCAAAAAATATTTTTATTGTTTGAACAGATTGACGTTGCCAAAAACGATAAGATTATACAGCAAGGAGAAGCTGGAGATTATTATTATATTGTTAATAAAGGTCGATTCCGGGTAAGTAGGAAGATTCCAAATCAGAAAAAAGAGTTCAAACTTGCCGATTTACATGAAGGCAATGGATTTGGGGAAGAGGCAATTATTGGAAATGTTCCACGTAATGCATCAGTCAAAGCACTCACAAATGGAAAGTTAACTCGAATCAAAAAAGACGATTTTATTAATTTAATTAAAGACAAAATTCTTAATACTGTGTCGTACGATGAAACAAAAGATATGGTTAAACAGGGAGCCATATGTCTCGATACTCGATTCAAAAATGAATTTGAACAGGCAGAATTAAAATTAAAAAAGAGTCAAAATTTACCTTTGAACACATTACGGATTGATGCAGATAAACTGGATAAAGATAAAGTTTATATTACTTACTGTGACAACGGGGCAAGAAGTGCAATTGCTGCATTCTTATTAATGGAAAGAGGGCTCAATGTTAGTCATTTAGAAGGTGGAATAGAGAGGCTATTACCTTCTGATAATGAGGACAAGGGAACAGGAGTTGATGATGGCGAAGCCAAAAAAGAGCAGCACGATCAGAAGGTGCATGAAGGGTCACAAAACATTGTGTCGGGTAATAATGTAAATCAATTGCTAGAAGAACAAAAAAACATTCTTTCCAAGTTAAATCTTGAACAAGATGGGGAAATGAATGAATTGTCAAAAGTATTGAATGCCGTTATATCCAATATCTATAACCAACTAGAACAGGCATTAAAGGATAAGGCCGAAGTGGAAGTGGAGAAACGGATTATTGAAGAGAAACTACAAAATGTGTTAAGTAAAGATAAAAATAAGTAATGAGGGGAATAATGAGGGGATAAAGGTTCGTTATCATTCCTTTTGTCTTCTCGAAAATTTGCATCCAAAGGGTCCTTTCTTAAGCACAAAATTGACTCTTGATTTACTCGAATAATGAACTAAATTTAAATTAGTGTATTAAATTTTGCAAATCCATCTTATCATGTAACTAACTTTGCTGTGATTGTGTAGATGAGACGTTAAAAAAAGGCTATCAGTAGAATGTCAAATTCAACGTTAAAATTATTAATACTTGATGACGCTCGCTCTCTTTGTTTTTTAATTCAGAGTGTAGCAGAGGAGATGGGTATTGATGTACTTGCCATCAATAAGTCTGATGTATTTGAATCTACCTACCTGGAATATAATCCTGATCTCATCATGCTTGATTTACAAATGCCGGGCATGGGGGGTGAAGAAATGCTGCGTATTCTTTCTAAACATCAATCCAAATCAGCCATTGTTATTGTAAGTGGGTTGAAGAAAGAGGTCATAGATAAAGCTGTAAAACTAGGGCAATCCGAGGAACTAAATATGGCTGGTACATTACCAAAACCAATTGATCTGGATGATCTTCATAATGTATTAACAAGTCAACTTAATTAGTTGCATCGAGTTTTCTGCCATCTCGACTTTGTCTCCTGCGTCGTTCTACCTCGCGATGTCTAATTGGTTAATACGAATATGTATGTATCTTAAAAGGTGAATTTTTATCTGCACTTATTAGGGAATCATCTATATTTATTTGTGTGGCACTAGATAATAAAAACCTTCCGATGATTGAAATCTTTGACAGCAGTAACAGACGCTAGAGCTTACATTGGAATCATCCTACAAAATCAACCGGCATCACAAAATAAACAAACGTCGCATTGCACCTTTTACAACCATAACTATAGTTATATTTATACTTGGCTACGCAGTGCTCTGGTTTATTAGTAAGCCCCAAGGCTTGTGGGGGTGGGCGTACTTGATGGGTGCAGTTATAGTGTTTATCTGCACCTACGCTGCCCTTTTTGCAAAGGGATCCAACAAAATAATACTGTACGTTGTTGTTATGATCTTTATCTTGGGATCTATCGTCATTGCTTATCTGGGAAAGATTGAACAGATGGGAGAAGAAACTCACAAACAAGATGGGGTTGTTACCTACAAGTCGATAGTTAGCAGTACGGCCACAGCGGATAACATTCTGCCATTGCCGTATCAAATGCAAGATCTTCAAGTTATTCCCCTGCAATGATAAGGTGGTAAGACTGAGTCTAAAAAATTAGTATTACGTGTTAAGAATCTCGGTACCTTTATACCTTGATTGCCTATGATTATAATAAAGGTAAAGGCGTATTATTAAAGTTGCCAGTAAGAAAGGAGGCAAGGTTTTGATTCGAAAATATCTACTTCTTGCAATAGTCGGTTTTAGTATGTTCACGGTACAGTCTGTATTAAATGCAGAGCCATTCCGTGACCAGCAGCAAATACAGAATCTAATAGAACAAGTGGGTAAAACTACGATCATTGATGTGATAATGGAAATACGCAATGGTAAAATAACCATTACAAGGGGTACTGGTTTTAGGGACAATTATGGACGCCCGAACAAGGACTATATCTCTGCCAAGACGGTGGCCGAGGATTTAAAAAAGGCCAATATGGACGTATCTACGCTGGAAAGTGAGATCGAATTGTATATCTCAAAAAAAGAGCAGAAGAAAGAACGACGGAGGCGCGTAAAGGATGCTACTGCTAGTCAGGAGCAGTCAGAATCGAAAGACGGTATAGGGGTGCAGGCGGATTCAGGAACAAATGTAGATTCCCTGAAGAAATTGCATAAGGAACTTATGGATGAGCTTCTAGCAACCGATGATCCAGACGAAAATAATAGATTGAAGGAAGAAATAATAGCGATTCAGGAGGATATGAATAGGGAAATGGAGATGGAAAATAGGAGGCAGAGTGAGATACAGCCTAAGGAGGCGGAGGAAAAGGAGACAGAAAAGGAGAATACAGAAGAAGAGGCAGTAGAAGAGGTAGTAGAAGAGGAGGAGACAGTTGATGAATAAATCAAAAGGTCGTTTCCTGTACATCCATGCACCCACGGCATTAAAACACACCCCACAAGGGTACCCACAGGGCATAAAAGTACCGAGGTCCATGTTCGTCGGTTAGTGTAACGAGATTAGATTTAATTTAATTAACAAATAAAAAATCCTTGGCATGCAGGCATCCATGTTTCGAAAAAGTTTCCGCTCCTGCTCTGGAACAATATTGAACATTGGAGCGTATGCGACGATGGCCCGCAGGGTGGAGTACAGGAAGGTACGGAATAATAATTCATGCAGCGGTCTGCAAAACGCCGCCTGTGTTGGTTCGAATCCAATCCCGGTCTCCAATTCTTAAAGAAAATTAATCTTACGTTGGTTCGCAACTAGGGCACAATTCCAGATCTTGAATTTCTTGTTTCGTATAGCGAGGATTAATGTGTTGTGGACAATTTCTATCCCAGGCTTCTACATGAATAATGAACGCACGTTCAGGTTCTCCGCTGTAATCAGAAACAGTTAGTTTTTTGACTAACGCTTTATCATTTTCATTGACTTCAGACGTGCCCCAGAGTTTGATTCGAGTCCTATTCGGATAGTCCATAAAAAACAGACACACTTTATTATTCTCTTCCAGGTTGCCGTAAGAAACGTACTGCCGGTTTCCTTTGAAATCCGCAAATCCCAGTGTGTGTTCATCGATCACTTTTAAAAATCCTTTCGGACCACCACGGTGTTGTATATAAGGTTGTCCTTCACTACTTACCGTTGCCATATAAAAGGAATCACGCTCTGCAATAAAATCAGCGAGTTGTTTTGTTACGGTATCCTGCCAGCCGGTTCCTTGTTCCATATGTGCATAGGTGTTGCGTGAACCATGCTTTTTTTGTATTTCTTTGACCTTGTCGGTAAAGGCTATATCACTGACATACTCTCTCATGATCATTCTCCAAGTGTATGGAAGAGGCCATCGTATGAGTGACGATGGCCCCATTAATATATGTGTATCACTTATCTTCAGTCACTGGTAATGTTTTTATTACCTAGGAAACGTCTGATATGTTCAGCAATCACATCACCATCTTCTTCCAGTGCAAAGTGACCCGTATCCAGCAGATGAAACTCAACTTCCTTGAGATCACGCTTGTAGGGATGGGCCCCGGCAGCAGGGAAGATTTCATCGTTCTTTCCCCAAACTATTAATGTAGGTGGTTGATGTTCACGTAGGTACGCTTGCCACTTTGGATACAGTGGTGGATTGGAGCCATAGCTATAAAAAAGCTGTAGTTGAATTTCCTGGTTTCCTTCACGATCCAGTAACGGCTGAACATGATTCCAGGTATCCGGACTGATTGTTTCAACATTGCGAACACCATTAGTGTATTGCCATTTTGTTGCACCCAGTGTAAACAGAAAACGTAATGCTTCATCGTTCGTCATGTTAGGTTTATTGTAGGCGGCCTTAACATTTTTCCACCAGTCGTTATCCAATCCTTTGTTAACCGCATTGCGATCTTTCCAGTAGGCCTGAATCGGTTCCCAGAAATTATTGTCGATGCCTTCAACATAGGCATTACCGTTTTGGATGATCAAGCTTTCAACGCGTTCGGGGTGTTTTGTTGCGATACGAAAACCTACTGGTGCGCCATAATCCATCAGGTAAAGGCTATAAGTTTTGAGCCCGACCTTATCAATAAACTTATCGATGATGCTGGCCAGATTATCAAAGCTGTAATCAAACTCATCGATGCTTGGCATCGAGCTGTAGCCGTACCCCGGATAATCCGGTGCCACCAGATGAAAACGATCAGACAATGCCGGGATCAGATCACGGAACATATGTGAAGAGGTCGGAAATCCATGCAATAACAAGATGGTTGGATTGTCTGGATTTCCCGCTTCGCGATAAAACACATCCAGTCCATCGATTTCGACAGTTTTGTAACTGATGTCTGTGTTTTGTGCCGCGGCCTGAGTTGCCAGGCTTAGGCTCAACAGCAGCGTTAATAGGATGGCATTTGCAATATTGGTCGTTTTTTGCGTTTTCATAATATTTCTCCCAAATTAATTGTTTAAAAATGACCCTTTTGAGTGTCTTCGGGAGTAACAATAGGCTTTCAAAGCATGAATAAAAAGCATATATTATAGATAGACTCCATTCATAAAATTAATAGTTATGACACTGGATCAACTTAAGGTCCTCTGTACCATTATAGACACCGGTAGTTTTAGTGCGGCTGCGGAGAAGTTAAACCGTGTACAGTCGGCAGTAAGTATTGCCATCAAAAAACTGGAAGAATCTCTGGATATTATGATCTTTGATCGCGAGGGTTATCGACCACAGTTGACCGAATCGGGGAAGGAGATCCACCGTCAGGCTCTGACTATCCTCAAGCAAACAGACTTCCTGAATTACACTGCAGAACAATTGGCCATGGGTGAAGAAGCCGAGATTGCGATTGCGATCGATGGTATCTGTCCATTGGATCGCATCACACCAGTATTGAAAGTCTTTACAATAGACCACCCACATGTACGTATTCAACTTTACATTGAATACCTGGGTAGTATGGAACGGTTGAATCAGGAAACGATCGACATGGCCTTTACCCAGGTCTTGGAATGGCCAACATGGGTTGAGGCGATCCCATGGATCGAAATTCCGTATATCCCGGTTACCGCACCTGAACATCCATTGGCATTGGATAGCGATAATGCAAAACGAAACCTGGAACAACATACACAGATTGTTGTTAGCAGTAGTCAACAAGCACCGCTATCCGTTAACGTCATGCAAGAAGCAACTATATGGCATGTGGGTGATTTTGCTTCTAAGCGACAATTGTTGAAAGAAGGATTTGGTTGGGGCTATATGCCACAACACTTGATCGAATCGGATCTTAAAGAGAATAAATTAACCGTTTTGAATCTAGAGAAGAGTAAAACAAAAGTGAAAGGCAAATACGGGCGAGTACAAGATAAAGTCACGATACATCAAGTGCATCTTGTGCGTCGTAACGATCGACCCATTGGTTCATTGGCAACCAAGTTTTGGTCCTTGTTTGAAGAATCAATAAATAAAGAAAATTAATTACTTTAGGAAACTCTGATTAAACCAGAGTTTCCATGGTTCCTTTAATTTTTAAAATGTTCAACCATGAAATCAATAAATGCCCTCACTTTTGGCGGGAGGTGTCGTTGACGAGGATAAAGTGCATACATCGGAGTTTCTTTAGGAATTAATGAATAATGCGTCAGTAATTCTTGTAATGTGCCTTCTCTTAATTCACAGTTGACTAACCATTCAGGGACTAAAATAATGCCATGCCCTTCAACGGCAGCAGCAACCAAAGATTCTCCATCATTAGCATAAAGGTTTCCCGAAACACGTACTGCAGATATTACACTTTTTATATTCTTAAATTTCCAGACATTGCTACCAGGGTTCGAACGAAATATAAGGCAATTGTGATCAGTAAGATCATCCGGTGATTTGGGATGACCTGCTTTTTTTAAATACGCAGTACTTGCACAGACTACGCGTCTACCCGAACCAATTTTACGTGCGACCAGACTGGAATCAGTTAATGCACCAAGACGAATAGTCAGATCAATACGATGTTCTATCATATCCATCACTTGGTCTGAGGCTAATAAAACGATTTCTACACCAGGAAACTTCTCCTGAAAAGCCACCAGGGTAGGTACGATATAACGCCGACTCAAACTATCAGGTACATTTAAACGCAATATTCCGGTGGGTGTCCCATCCAACTGTGATACAGCCAGTTTGGCTTCATCAATTTCAGTGACTATACGTGTAGCACGTTCGTAATATAGTTCACCTGCTTCCGTCAAACTCAGCTTGCGCGTTGTTCGCTGGAATAACAGTGCACCCAATGAATTCTCAAGTTCATTTATCTGTCGGGATACTGAAGAGGGTGCCACTCCCAGTTGTCTACCTGCTTCAGAAAAACTCCCCGCTTCGACGACCCGAGCAAATATCCGCAATCCCGCTACCGTTTCCATATGTTTAACCTTTGCGTATTTTGCATAAGTATTTATCAGAATTTACTGTTTATTGCAAAGGAAATTGATCCTATGCTTTGTCACATATTCAAGCAATAGCAGAACAGGAATGGAGGAGATAACAATGACGAACAATTTAAAGACAGCATTAATCACAGGTGGTTCCAGTGGCATCGGTCTTGATGCGGCAAGAGGATTCCTGGAAAAGGGCTATAACGTGGTTATCAATGGCCGCAATAACGAGAAGCTGGAACAGGCCGTAAAGACACTTGGTAATAAAGACCGTATTGCAACTGTTGTTGGAGATATCGGTGATGTTGAAACGGGTAAAAAGATGGTCCAGTTGGCG
>CAZCXC010000260.1:0-8438 GCA_964502505.1 uncultured Enterobacteriaceae bacterium | reverse complement strand
CGTGCCTTTCTATGATTTATTTATCCTGATCGCCAGATTCTTCTGCCGCTGCATCGGCTTCTGGTGCAGGTTCTGCTCCAGGTTCTGCACCAGGTTCAGCTCCTTCTTCAGCAGCCAATTCTTCCACCTCTTCCTCTATTTATTCTTCAACAGCCTTCGGTATATGCCCTGTAACAATCGGTGCTGCAGAATCACCACCATGTAACAATGTGTAGGATTCCACTCCTTCAGGTAACTTTAGATCACCTAAATGAATAGTCTCATGGAGATTAACTTCCGCCATGTCTATATCGATATATTCTGGCAGATCTTTTGGCAAACAACTTACTTCAAGTTCAATCACCACATGACTTATGACGCCACCGTCTTGTTTTACACCAATACATTTTTCTTCATTAACAAAGTGTAAGGGTACACGCATGGTGAGTTTTACAGATTCACTAATACGTTGCAGATCAAGATGTAAGATAAAAGGCTTGTAAGGATGGCGTTGTAAATCTTTTAGTACGACCTTGTCCTTACTTTTACCGATCTTCAATGTCAGGATACTTGAATAAAAAGCTTCTTGTTCAAGCTTATGTATAACTTCATCGTGTTCAAGTGTAATGGACGTGGCATCTTTTTCTGCACCATATACCACACCGGGTAGTTTTCCTGCACGACGTAGGCGGCGGCTCGCACCTTTCCCCATATCTTCGCGCAGTTCAGCATTCAATTCGAGTTGATTCATATTACTGCTCCTGTTTAACGGTTAATAATTACCCTTTATCCGCGACCAGATAAAGAACATAAACAAAACAACATACAAAAAATAAGACATAAATAATTTATATGTCTTATGTTTAGAGACTGTCTGGTAATAATATTTCGAAGCGAAAATGAACCTATTCGAGGACAATTTTGCAATCGATTGAGGCAAATAGTTATTCTATTTAACAAAATCGAGCGTGAAATTGTACCTAATAGGGACAATTGTAGCCGGAATCATTATTACCAGATAGCCTCTTAGTATCTATCAATCAACAAACATGGAACTTAAAGATTCACCTTCGCTGATACGCCGTATGCTCTCAGCGAGCATGCCCGCAACACTTAACTGCCGGATTTGATCGCAGGTAGCTACTTCTGAGCGCAACGGGATTGTATCTGTCACAACCAATTCGTCAAGCCTGGATGACTCAATATTCTTTAGCGCGTTACCTGACAAAACAGGGTGAGTACAGTAAGCCACAACTTTACTCGCACCATTATCCTTCAATGCCCCGGCAGCATTGCATAATGTGCCGGCTGTATCCACCAGATCATCGATGATGATACAAGTACGTCCTTGCACATTACCAATAATGTTCATAATTTCCGATTCATTTGGATTAGGTCGCCGTTTATCGATAATAGCCAGCTCGGAATCATCCAGCCGTTTTGCCAGTGCCCGTGCCCGCACTACACCACCCACATCCGGCGACACCACCATTAATTCTGGATATTTGTGTTTCCAGATATCGCCCAGTAATACCGGGGAGGCATACACATTATCGAGTGGCATATCAAAAAACCCCTGGATTTGGTCAGCGTGTAGGTCCACTGTCAAAACGCGGTCAATACCTACTGAAGCAATCATATTTGCAACTACTTTTGCTGTAATCGGTACACGTGCAGAGCGAGTGCGTCTATCCTGTCTTGCATAACCCATATAGGGGATAACAGCTGTAATACGTGTTGCTGATGCGCGGTGTAAGGCATCCGCCATCACCAATAATTCCATCAAATTATCATTCGCCGGTGCACAGATTGATTGAATAATGTATGCGTCTCGACCACGAACATTGTCACCAATATCCACCATGACTTCGCCATCACTAAACCGTCCAACATTGATTTTACCCAATGGCAAGTTTAGTGTATTGGACACTTCCAATGCCAACCGTGGATTGGCATTCCCAGTAAAAATCATCATATTAGCAAATGACATAGTTAGCCCACTTTGTTAAATAAACTGGCTGGGGTGTGCCAGGATTACTTCGGACATCCTGTCCTCCGCCCTTCGGGCCAGCCTCGTTACACTCAGCTGTTCAAATTCGCTCCCGGCGAATTTGTCGAACCTTCCAGGGTCTCATCCTGCCACCGCACAATTTAAATACTGCAATAAAAATCTGGCTGGGGTGCCAGGATTCGAACCTGGGAATGCTGGGATCAAAACCCAGTGCCTTAACCACTTGGCCACACCCCAATAATTTTCCCGTACACACTCAGTTTTCTTGTTGCAATCGTGCTAATAAAGGAGATCTATTTTGACCTCGAGCTACAAAACCTTGCCAGCCCTGAGGCAATTTATTCAAAATTGCTTCAGCCTGTACCTTATCTTCAAACACTGCAAATACACATGCCCCGGTTCCTGTCATTCGAGAATTCGCATATTGACTTAGCCAATCCAATGCTTCCGCAACTTTTGGATAGAGCCGGCGTACTATCGGTTCACAATCATTGTGCCCACCCCCAGTTAGGGAGGCGCGTATTGTGATTGCAGGTGTATTACGTGTCAAATCTGCAGAATTAAATATTTCTGCAGTTTGTACATGACAATCTGGCTGCACAATCAAATAATAGGGTTCGTTGGGATTAACAGGGGTCAACTTCTCACCAATACCTTCTGCCCACGCCGCATGGCCATGTACAAAAACCGGTATATCAGCGCCTAATTCAACACCAATCTGGGCGAGTTGCTCATTATCCAGGCCAAGTTGCCATAACTTGTTGAGCGCGACTAATGTTGTTGCAGCATTTGAACTTCCACCACCTAATCCACTTCCCATTGGTATTTTCTTATCAACTGTGATTTCAGCACCTAATGAGCACCTGGTTTTTTCTTTCAATACCCTCGCTGCACGCATGACAAGATCATCTTCTGCTTTTATATTGGAATAGTTAGATTTGAGTAATAATTTGCCATCAGAATTGATCGAAAAATCGATATTATCTATACAGTCGACAAATTGGAAAACTGTTTGTAACAAATGATAGCCATCAGAACGACGGCCTATAATGTGTAAAAAAAGATTTATCTTGGCCGGTGCCGGCCAGGCGTGACTCGTTACGATAATGTCTGCCAATCTTGAATCACCAAACGAAGTTTAAATCGATCATTTTGTAAAAAAAGCTTGCCCGGTAATTCAAATTCATTGACTTTAGTATAACGAAGAATACTGATACGCCAGCCGGATTGTTCCATATCTTTAATCCTGCCTTTGTCATCTTTCACAAGATTATCTATATCAGCACCTGGTTCTGGCAACCCCCTCACCCAGTAATGCAATCCATTCAATGGGATCTTCCAACCAATATTATCCAGTAACAATTGTTCGGGGTCTTTGGCAATAAAGCGTTCGTTTTTTGCGGTTAGCAAAGTAACTTGCTGTTGATTACCTCTTAATTCATATGTCCCTTGACTTAAGGGTGCAATAAAACGTAATTGATAGCGATCCCCAACCTGTGCCCAATGTAATGTCGCAGTCACACCTTCCTTATCTGTTTGAATACCAATACGCCCTTTTAATGCCCATGTATTCAAACCATATAAAATATTCAGGCGGGCATCAGTATCATCACGAGCAAGCTTGCCCTTCTCAGATTGTAGAAATGGGATCTCTGCACAACCAGCCATTACTATGGCTAACAAAACAAAAAAAGTGATTTTCACGGATTAAAACGCTTGATCACATCAAGTAGTCGGTCATCTTCCGGAGTTTCTTGCAAAGCGGTATCCCAAATTTCATTTGCTGCATCACGATCACCCGTTACCCAAAGTACTTCACCCAAATGAGCAGCAATCTCCGGGTCTCTCCTTTTATCCAATGCCTTATTTAAAAACTCTATTGATTCCCCCAGACGTCCCAAGCGATATAACACCCATCCCATACTATCTAGAATGTAAAAATCATTTGGGCTTATTTCCAGTGCTTGTTTAATCAGCTCATGAGCTTCATCATAACGCCCTGTACGATCTGCAAGTGTATAACCCAATGCGTTTAATGCTTGTGCATTCTTGGGGTCCCTTTCAAGAATAGCTCTAAGGTCTTGTTCAAGAATGTCCAGACGATCCATTTTTTCTGCCAGCATAGCCCTAGCGTAAAGCAAATCTGCATCATAATTATCCAACAACGCCTTATTATAAACTGTGATTGCATCTCCATAACGTTTCTCTTCAACCAGCAATTCTCCTTCTGCTTGAATGAGCAAACTTGCCTGTTCTTTGCCTAGAACACGGATATTTCTTATATGTTCACGGGCCTCTTCAATTTTATCTTGCTTTGCAAGTAGCATTCCGGCACGTATTTGTGCATCAAAATAATTCTCTCCTTCCTGTACTCCTTCATACCAGACATTTGCATTTTCAAAGTCACCTTCTTCTTCTGCAATGCGCCCCAGATAATAACTTGCTTCATCAACTTTATGTTCCTGATCCAGCAAACGATGGAAATATTTTTTAGATTCATCCAGTTTCTGCATTTGTAATGACAATAACCCCAATGCATAGAGTGCATCTTTGTTATTCCGATCTTGTTGAATAAGAATTTTGAATTGTTTAGTTGCATCATCAAATCGTTTTACATCGGTAAGTAACCGCGCATAAATCATACGTAATTTGAGATTATCCTGGTTCTCTTCCAGTGTTTTTTCGACCCACTCTATTGCTACATTAGGATTTTCCTGTTTTTGTAATATTGAAATATAACTCGCAATCGCATTTTGGTTATCAGGCGCAAGTTCTAATACTTTTTCTAACAGTTCCTGCGAGCGTTCAACATCACCCATCCTTGTCATTACATGTGCATAGGCATATAAAGCTTCCGGATCTTCATTATGATCCACCATAAGTTTTTCCATAATAATCTTAACAATTTCCCGATCCTTTTCTTTGCCCAGCAAATTAGCAATCATCCATAATTTTTGATTCATCAAACCATTTGAAAAATTCAGGATTTGCTCTAGATGATCTAGAGCTTCATCAATATCTCCTGCTCGCACGGCCATAACAGTTAATACCTGATGCGCATCTGGATTATTTGGATCAAGCTCAACCCAAAGTTGTGCGGCTTCACGAGCCGATTGATCATCTCTTGCATAGACGGCAATACGGGTTGCACGTCCAACAACTTTAGGATCCCGAGTTTGGCGTGCAAGCTCCATATAATTCTCAACTGCTACGTCTAATCGACCTCTCTGTCCTGCGATCTCGGCTAACAATAATTTATAGAGGATATCTTCTGTCAGTTCTAATTCTGGTCGTTTTGGCGGTGTATGAGCTTGTATCTGCTTCTGACTAATTTCAGATGAAGAAGTATCCTCAACACTTATTTCGGTAGTCTGTGTTGGCAAAGTGTTACAGGCACTGGTGAAGAGTCCCAACGAGATCAGTGGGAGCCATGCTATTTGAGATACTGATATTAATCGATTGACCATCTATAAACCTTAGCGATTTGTATAGAGATTGACTACCTTAATTGAAAAATCGTTCCATTTCGATCAGCTGTATTGTAACTAAATAGTAGCATCTTGACCTCGTTTTTATAAGGTAGACAACCTAGATACATCAAGCTGTTAGGGTGATATTATGCATATTAATGCTTGTTTTCCGGGCAACCATGCCGCAGAATTTTACTCATCAGAAATTAACGAACTGTTCGATTCATATGACAATTTTAGCATTCGGCGTCAATCATACAACTGCACCGGTTGAGTTGCGCGAACGCGTCAGCTTCAGCTCTGAGTCAATGCCTGATGCATTGACTGACCTGAATCAACAACGTGGGGTGCGCGAGGCTGCCATCTTGTCGACCTGTAATCGTACTGAAATCTATTGCAGCCTGGATGAAGCCAGGGAAAGTAAGCCGCTTGATTGGTTTTATGATTTTCATGGTATCAAGCAGGATCAAATCCAACAGTTTATCTATACATACCCGGATGCTAATGCAGTCAAACATGTATTAAGAGTAGCCAGTGGTTTGGACTCTATGGTGTTGGGTGAGCCACAAGTGCTGGGACAACTCAAAAAAGCTTACACAACGGCATTAAAAGCCGGCAGTATTGGCAAGTTATTAAGTCGACTGTTTCAACATTCTTTTATGGTTGCCAAACAAATTCGCAGTAATACAACTATTAGCAGTAATCCTGTATCGGTTGCATATGCTGCAGTACGTCTCGCACAACAAATCTTTGGTGATCTTTCATCACAGACTGCCTTGTTGATAGGTGCAGGCGATACCATCGAACTGGTTGCCAGGCATCTGCATGAAAACGGACTGGGTAGAATGATTATTGCTAATCGTACTTTAGAAAAATCACAGCATTTAGCCAGTGAATTTTCCGCTTATGCAATTAACTTGGGTGCTATTCCACAGCATCTGGCAGAAGCCGATATTATAATTTCATCTACAGCCAGCCAATTACCTATCCTCGGCAAAGGTGCAGTCGAAAGCTCGCTCAAAGTACGCAAACATCGCCCCATTTTTATGGTCGATATTGCCGTACCCAGAGATATTGAACCTGAAGTGGGCGATCTTGAAGATGTCTACCTTTACAGCGTAGATGATCTGAAAGACGTTATTCGTGACAATATGCAGAGTCGCAAACATGCAGCAGAGCTAGCAGAAGAGATCATTGATACACAAGTCACACGTTATATGGATTGGCTTAATTCGCTTGATGCAGTGTCTGCCATTCGCGCCTTGCGCAACCAGGCAGAAATCATCCAAGAAGAGGTATTAGAGACTGCCAGACAAAAACTTATTAATGGAGCAGACCCTGAACAAGTATTACAAGAAGTTACCCGCTTACTCACTAACAAACTGATTCATTCACCCAGCACGCAATTATACGCAGCAGGTGTTGATGGTAGAGATGATTTATTATCAGCAGCCTATGAGTTATTTGATTTAAAAACTGATCCAAAACCTTCAAAAAACCGTAAGTAGCCTGGTCAGGCTATTTAAAATTACGTTAAAAATTTATCTACTCGTTCATTTATATACTGTATTAACAATATAATTTCGTCATGAAACAAAGCTTAGTAACAAAACTGGAAAGTTTGACTGATCGCTTGCAAGAGATTGAAGCGTTACTTGCCGATCCATCTGTAATTAATAACCAAAACCAGTTCCGTGATTTATCCAAAGAATATGCAGAGGTCAGGCCAGTGGTCGCCTGTTTTACTGATTACCGAAATAATTTGGGAAATATCGATTCAGCGAAAGAAATGATAAAAGATTCTGATAAAGAGATTCGTGAGTTGGCAACAGATGAGTTAAAACAAGCAGAAAAGAATAGTGAAAAATATGAATTAGAACTACAACGACTATTGTTACCGAAAGATCCAAACGATAGCAGTAATATTTTTCTTGAGATCAGGGCCGGTACTGGTGGAGAGGAAGCAGCATTGTTTGCTGGTAACCTTATGCGCATGTATACAAAGTATGTGGAATTATTAGGCTGGAAAATCGAAATCTTGAATTCTACGTCCAGCGACCTGGACGGCTATAAGGAAATTATCATGCGCATTGAAGGAGATGGCGCTTACTCAAGGTTAAAATTTGAATCCGGCGTACATCGAGTTCAACGCGTACCAGAAACAGAATCGCAAGGTCGTATTCATACTTCAGCGTGTACTGTGGCAGTCCTACCGGAAGTGGATGAAATAAGCGAGATTGAAATTAATCCGTCAGATTTACGCATAGATACTTATCGTGCTTCAGGTGCCGGTGGCCAACATGTCAACAAAACAGATTCTGCAATTCGTGTTACACACTTACCAACCGGAACAGTGGTTGAATGCCAGGATGAACGTTCACAACACAAAAACAAGGCGCGTGCTATGTCATTGTTACAGGCACGCTTACTGGATACCGAACGTGAACGTCAAACTGCAGAACAAGCAGAGAATAGACGCAACCTTGTTGGCAGTGGTGATCGATCCGAAAGAATCAGAACCTATAATTTTCCCCAAGGCCGAATAACGGATCATCGTATCAATCTTACTTTATATAAACTTGAAGAATTTTTACAGGGACAACTGGATATGGTGATTGAACCATTAATTAATGAAAATCAGGCTGACCTTCTCGCCGCGATGGCTGAATAAACTATGGCGCAAACAGCAACCATTACCAGACTCCGTATTGCAGATTTACTGCAACATGCTGAGCAACAAATGCACGCATTTGACACAGCAAAACTGGATGCTGAATTATTGCTTTGTCATGTTGCCAAGCTTGAACGTAGCACACTGCATGCACATCCAGAGAAAATACTTTCTGAAGAAGTAATCCATAGTTACCAGATATTAGTTGAACAACGACTTACCGAACAACCGATCGCTTATCTCATTGGTAAAAAAGAATTCTGGTCATTAGAATTTAAAATTAATGAACATACGTTAATACCACGAC
>CAZCXC010000259.1:0-1898 GCA_964502505.1 uncultured Enterobacteriaceae bacterium | reverse complement strand
ATGCAATTGTTATATTTTTTCAGTATTTTTGAGCAATAATTTCAACAGGCGCAATGTGACCTGCCGTGATATTCTCAAGCAGGTTTTTACTTTTAACGACACTACTCTCCCCCATCAAAATGTGTGTCCCGAGAAGGGGTGTGCCTGCATTGGCCTCTATTTTTGCGTATTGCTTAAAAATTCCAATCGCGAAATCACGACGATTGTTCTCTGTGGAAACTGCAAACCCAGCATTACTCAAAGCCTGTTTGTATTGATTAGGTGTAGCTAAGTTACTTATACTCGGTAAGGTTGCCCAATGAACCGGATAGGTCAACTCACCGTTTCCAATCCGCATTATATCGTAGACACCAAAAGAGGTACCTGGGCGTAACACTCGATAAACTTCGGTAAAAAGCTTGGTTTTGTTCTCAATATTCATGCCGATATGTATTGTGAAACCGCCATCGAATATTTCATCTTGAAAAGGCATAGCAAGTGCGCTCCCTTGATGAAGAGTGACCTGCTTATCCAGCCCGACCCAAGTACATAAAGCCTTTCCTGTTTCGATGTATTCTTGTGTTAAATCAATTCCGGAAACTTGATTGTTGTACTTGTTTGCAGCAAACCGTGAAGCGCCTCCTAGGCCGCACCCTACATCGAGTATATGGTCTTGTTCAGAAAAGTTGAGTTGACTTAGAAAACTCTCAGTTGCTTGTCGTCCGCCAATATGGAACTCATCAACAGGAGCAAGATCTTCAATTGTTACGCTATCAACCGTTTTGCCAAGCTTAGCAATGGCAGCTTGAATCGATTTTAGTAAATCTCCGTGGGAATAATGTTCTGACACAGCTTTATCATTTGACATCATCGTTCTCCTTTGTTGTTTTGTTCATAAATATAACGTCCAGCCTCAGCGGACAATTTTTGTGGAGCCGTTTTTTAGGCGGAACAAATTGTTCCGACTGCAGGCGCTGGTTATGCGGATACTCTCAAATTTACCAAACCCCTACCCATGAACTCAACACCGTCCTTTACAATGCTGAAAATAACTCGATCACTGGCTTTAATGCTCAAAACATCTGGGTTGAGTTCGTCATTTGCTTTTCTAAATGTCACATCAGCTTCAGAAAGACATTTTTGAACCTCCAGATCCGACATCCCGCACTTTATCGGCCAATCTGAAAGATTTATCACTTCTGTGCCACCTGGCTTCTCATTTTCCCTTAGGTCTATTTGAATATAAAAAACCTGCCAATTATCTGGATCAAAGCCTATTTCTAAATCACCATACTTCCATATAGTAGGCTTTTTCTGCTTGCGAGTACCGCCACCAAAATCATCCGGAATGCCAAAGTAGTTCTCAATATCGTGTTGCTTGGCCACAATTTTAATTGGACCAATTTCGCCGGTTGTAACAAAATCCTTAAAATAGTATTCCATCGCTTCTGCGCATAACATATATTATTAAGTCGATTCATACTTTCTAACCATTTTACCATCAATATCCAAACTGCTGAGTGCATAGTAATGTAATAAAAAAAATATCTATTACTGACCTCTTAATAAAGTATCCATAATTACTATTCCTAGTTGTTTTTATAATAATAGTAACTTTGATAATCATTTTTCTTACTCTAGTCAGTACTCTGCACATTGTAGAGGTTGATTCTCTACTAGCACAAACAGCTCTATATACCAACCCTATTTAAAATACAGTGATACCCGATTAAATCTGTTTTTAAAAAATGTTATAAACAAAACAGAGTTATCAAAAATAATTGTGCATATCATCCAACTTGATAAAATGTTAATCAAATTTCAGATAAAGGTTACAAGATTGGTTATTTTCTTCCATCCTACTCAGTAAGGTACTTAGTGCGTCAGGGTCTAAGTACCTTCTGAGTGTATTAGAAAAA
>CAZCXC010000258.1:0-2738 GCA_964502505.1 uncultured Enterobacteriaceae bacterium | reverse complement strand
AATCGAGTCGATGCTCCTCACCAAGTACACCTCTATCAAAAAGGGTTAAAAACAGGGGATTGTATTCCTTTATCAACCGCTCTTCTTCATCAATGGCAAGATACTGACGACTAATTCCCTGGAATTGGACCTGGCTCCTTTTATAGTTTTTTAACATTTCTTGCTTGAAGTACCAGCTTCCACCAATCACAGCACTACTAACCAATAGACACATAAAAAAAGTGATCAGAGCAGTTCGAAGAATTGTCCAATCTATATCATCACGATTCATTTTTTATTCCCGTAACGATCCGTACTGAAAAATTGGCCTTACCAGGCCCGGAGCCTGCTGCACCTTCTAAATCTGCATCAGAACCAATATCAAGAGGAAGGGTCATAATGCTGGCATCATGCACAGGGGGTAAGCTTTTTATTACTTCGTTAAACTCATAAATAGTATTTAGTGCCACACGATAATTTCCATCAAATTCACTTAGGTGTCCTTTCATAGCAGCAATCTGGTAATACAGGTAACTCTCTTCTGTATTAACAATATTTACGCCCAAGACCGCCTGATCAGTGGCAGATTTTTTAGAGCCGTCAAATGTTAAATTAGGATCAGTACTTGCTGCCCACTCAATCTCATCTATTTCAATCATAGGATATTTGTCTACCACGACGCTCAATAATTTAAGCATATCAAATGGTGTTGTCTTGTGTTTTTCCAGTGTCTGTACAATATTTACTACAAGCTCAAGGTTTGCCGCAGTAACGGCTGTTTCAGGTAACCTTTCTCGGGCAATTTGGTAACGCGCATTATAAAAATTTGTTTTATTCTCAGCATTCTTGGCTTGCTGTTTATATAATATCCCTCCCATAAAATTTAGTCCGCCCCAGACAACACTTGCCAAGATCATAAATAAACTTGCAACCTGCAACGCTCGCCGCATATTTCGCAATTTAAAGTAACGTGTTTCGGATGGAACAGCATACAGATTTGCTGGTCTGTGTTTTAACAATTGATAAGCAAATAATCGATCACAAAACGGTGTCGCAACATCTATATCTAAGCCAATATTTTGGAATAACAACTCTATATCAATAAAATGGTATTTTATTAAGGTTGCATTAACCCCAACTAATTCTATTTCTTTAAGGAGTTCCTTATTAGCCAGCAAATAAACATCCAGTGGTTTATCCTCAGGTGTAAAATGCATTCCATGCAAATAACGCTGTATCGTTTCAATTTCATCACGTATATAAGTGGAATATGAAGCTGTTCCATATCGGGGCATATTGACGAGTCGGCTAATCTTAAGTTTATTTTTATGAAAAAAAGTTTGTCTAAGCCCGCTAATACTTTGCAGGCTAACTACCAGCATATGTTCGGAAGGATCAGGCAGTAACTCTAAAATACTATGGGTCATCTGAGTCAAGGAATAAATACCGGCTAGTGGCGCTTTATGTTTTTCAAGCAACGCTAACCAGGGTTTTAGAATTCCTGGATTAGTCAATCCCATAAACACTACTAGATCATCACGCCGACCCTTTGTCTGTCGTCCTTGAAAATCTGCATGGAAATAAGGAGTATCCCGGAACAATCGCGATTTTTTTCGATCGACAAGCATTCTACGATCTGCACCAAAAACATGCGGTATAGTGTCTTGGTGATATTCTTCCTCTAATACGTCAACCAATATATAGACTGGGACATTAGGCGTGTCCTGTAAATATTGATTGAAGTAACTTTGACCATCGGTTCCAACATCAAAAAGATATGAACTGCCAAGCTTACCTTTTTCCCAGTGATAAACAGCCAGTTTGTCCGCACTGAGAAAAAGTACCCTGCGGGGGGATTTATCAAATTTTGACTTTAGAGATAAGGTCATATATTGGGCCCAATACCGAGAACATAACCCAGGCGATAATGCCGCCTAGAATAATAGTCATTCCAGGTTCAATCAATGATTGTAGTTTTTCTATTGATTCACGTACATCACGACCATAAAAATATCCTATATTTTTTAAAGCGTTTTCCAGTGCGCCAGTGTTTTCACCGACTCTGATCATTCTCAATACAAGCGGAGGAAATAAACCGGTCGATTTAAAACTATCGCTCAGTGTGGCGCCGTCTGCAATTTGTTTCCCTACATTACTCATCGCTTCTGCTATAACTTTATTTCCGGCTATATCTTCTCCGGTTCGAATACAATCAACAATTGTTATACCGGATGAATACATTATTGCAAAGAAATTTGCCAACCTGGTTAATATTATTTTTTTAAGTATAGGTCCAACTACAGGAATTTTTAATTTTAGGCTATCGACTTTGTAGTGGATTGATGGGCTGACCCTGACACCGATTACTAACATTATCACTAATACGATGGGGGTAAGTAATATGATGTACCAATACTCAACAAAAGAATTTGATACTACAATTAGTACTTTGGTATGCAGAGGTAATTCCTGCCCCATGGTTTTAATAAATTTTAATAGTTCCGGCACCAAGTATGTCATAAGAAAAAATACTACTGCGATAACCACACTACCAACAAACATTGGGTACATAAGCACCTTCTTTGTTTGAGACGCTATTTCATCCTGCCATTTTAGATTTTCACTTAATTGAAAAAAAACCTCGGCAATTTCACCTGATTGTTCACCAGCACGTATCAATGCGCAAAAAACGTTACTGAATACTGCAGGATAATCCTGCATCGCTTGTGATAGTGTTTTGCCTCCTTCAATAGATTCAA
>CAZCXC010000257.1:0-3556 GCA_964502505.1 uncultured Enterobacteriaceae bacterium | reverse complement strand
TCGGCTTCCGTGCGAGTATCTGATATCGTTAATATTACTATACCGAGTGGAATAAATTTACGTTGATTAGATTCTGCCATTAGATCATCTTCAATTAAGTTATAATGATTTGATACACCATCTTGCTTCAGTATACAAGTGATACAAAAAAAAGCCGAATTACCGGATAACATGCGTCTCGACAAATGGCTTTGGTGTGCGCGTTTTTTTAAAATACGCGGGCTTGCTTGTAACGCGATTAAATCGGGGAAAATAATCGTTAACAATGAAAAAGCAAAACCGGCAAAATTAGTACAACCTGGAGACTCTATAAAAATACGACGAGGCCCTTATCATTTTGATATCACCATACTGCAATTAGCAAAAGTGAGGAAGTCAGCCAGCGAAGCAGCACCACTCTATGAGGAAAGCCAAGCGAGCATCAATCAGCGAGAAGAACTTGCGCTACAAATTAAAGCAGACGCTGTACTTTATCCGCGAACAAAAGGTCATCCCAGTAAACGGACCCGGCGAGATTTAATTAAATTCAAGGGAATGAGAAAAACAAACTAAATATCAGTAGAAAATGCATTCCCCCATTGGCCATCAAAAAAATTTTTAGCAAGTGATCGCCGATTTCGTTCTGATAATTCTCTCTCTTTAACATCTACAGAGATCATCTCTAAAGATAATTGATAACCCACTGTCATCATCGCCATCGGGGTATATTGCGCTGGGATAACAAATAAACCTCTGGCCTTTTCAGCATCAAAGCCTCCCATTTGATGCACCATTAAACCTATATCTGTCGCCTGCAGACAAAGACTCAAACTGGCAGCCCCTGTATCATACTGTCCCCAGCGATTAGGGTTGCCATTACGCCTCATTACGCTATCGGCAATGACCAATATCAAAAGAGGTGCATCTTTGGCCCAAGATTGATTTCCTTCGGCAAGACATGAATAGGCCTTGTCCCAAGCTCCTACATTATCTTTTTTATTACAAACAATATAACGCCATGGTTCATCACCATAACAAGAAGGTGCCCAGCGTGCTGCTTCTAACAAGGCAATAATGTGCTCTTGGCTGATATCACGTTCGGGATCATATGCGCGTCCACTCCAGCGACTTGCTATGAGATCATTAATTGGAATCTGCGTCTCTGCTTTTTTCTCAATCATAAATAAAATTTTAATAATACAATTCTATATTACCAACGTATATATAATCGGTTATTATCAATTTTCGTATCAAATTTTTGCAATGGTTTATTTCCCTTTTCAATACATACACCTGTTTTCAGGTTAAATTTCCAACCATGTTTGGGACATGTGAGTTCTGAATCACTTAATCCGCTTTTAGGAATTCGAGTAGATTGATGTGGACAACAATTATCATAAGCATTTAAATGCCCGTTTCCTTTATAAATGAATATATATCGATCTTCGTAACTAATAACCGTTATTTTATCTTCAACAACTTCATTTATCCCAATAACATCATGCCAGGTCATTTTTTGTCCAATTTTATCCAGATCAAAGTCTGGAATATTCATTTTAATAATAATATCTGTCGCCCAGACTATTTTGCTTAAACCTAACGTAGGGAAAGCCATAAATAGTGCATCTATAATTTCATCCGCGCTGACCCCTGCTTGTAATGCTCTTTTAAGATATTGTTTAAATCCGGTTTCAGTTTGATTATCAACTTTAGTAATAACAGAAATAATAGCCCGTGTTTTTAGATCCAAATAGCTGGTTGATTGTTTAATAAAATCAAAATAAGACCGCATTGCTTCTGGCCGTATTTTTAAAAGATAATCCAGTGCTTCACTCATTATTTTACGGTTGTATTTAAATTTTGGTTGTATTTAAATTTTATTGATTACGAATAGACTGTGGCATCTTTACAGTTATATTACGGTCTTTCAATCCTAATAGTTCATCTACAAATATGGTCTCAACCGGGCTAGCATAATCCTTATGTATAAACATAACATGTAATTTTGGATCTTTAGTTTTTTTAATTTCTACATCCTGCTCAAACAATACTGATTGCGTTACTATTTTTTGAACCGGGACATTAATTGATACAATACTAATTTGACCACTATCCCGTTGCGTACATGCATTATTATTTTTTTTCTGGAAGCACCTGACCTTAACCCCTTCAACAGGCGCCCCAGACTTCTCATCAACGGTTTTAAAATTTAATTCTGCAAAATCAAATTTTTCAAATTGTTTCACACCAAATATTGAATAATAGTCTGCCACAATGAATAAAATCACGGCTGAAATTAAGATGCTTATAGTGATGTATATCTTCTTATTCATACTCAATCACGACGTAATTTATCTGAAACAGCAATAGGTGTAGTACAAGTTAAAACAATAATATATGACGATATAATAAATGTTAACAAAGTTGTCAGCTGAATCATATTAGAGGCTGTTGCGCCTATAAAATGGGATTCTACTGCTAACACTGCTATTAACAGGGAAAATTCACTTGCCTGACCCAATCTCACACCAACATCTAGTGCAATCATCTTATTCTCACCTGCTCTTGTGAGTAACCAACTGAAAGTAAATGGTTTCACAACTATAATAAAAGTTGCTAGTAATAACGCTGGCCAAATAATTTCCCGAAGTGTACCCATATTAAAACTTGCACCTAATGAAAAGAAAAATAAAATCAGGAAAAAATCACGTAATGGTTTTAACCGTTCAGTGATAAACAATGCGATTGGACTAGATGCCAGTGTGACTCCCGCAACAAAAGCACCAATCTCATGAGATAATCCAATGACTGAAGCAATTTCAGCTATTCCAAGGCACCAGGCTATCGCCAAGAGAAATATATATTCGTGTATTTGATCATATCTCTGTATAAGTTTGATCAAGATAAAACGCTCCAATACATACGCAATTAGAATCAAACAGGGTAAAAATGCTAATTGCAAAAATATATCTACCAACAAATTCTCACCTTTACCATATCCTTGCAATAACAAAAGAATAATAATCGCAATTAAATCCTGAATGAGTAAAACACTAATTATAATCTGACCAGTATGACGATTATGTAATGTTGTTGTAGGTAACAATTTTATACCAATGATGGTGCTGGAAAACATCATTACTGCGCCAATGAGAATGACTTCTAAAAGTGCAAACCCAAATAAATAGCCAATTAAAGCCCCAATAATAAAAAATAAGAATGAACTTAATATTGTTATTTTTAATGCTTCACCTAACATTTTAAATAGTTGTTGTGGCAAGAGATCAAGGCCGAGAAGATAAAGCAGAAAAATAATACCTATATTTGAAATATCTTTTACCAACTCTGCATCATTAACCAATGACAAACCCCATGGCCCCAACAATATTCCTAATAAAATATAACCTATTATCATTGCTTGCCTTGCAAACAAGGCTAACGTAGCAAACAATGCAGCCCCGATAAAAATCAGGACAATAGAATATTCGATAGAGTTTTCAATCATTGTGTATGGATATTTTTTAAACTATTCAGTCATCCTGCTTTTGTTTCAATTAAACTTATTCCTACGGGCACC
>CAZCXC010000256.1:0-10990 GCA_964502505.1 uncultured Enterobacteriaceae bacterium | reverse complement strand
AACCACCGGTTGAATCAGGGGCTAATGAATCGGGCGCTTTAACACCAGCTGTCGGCACGACCGCTTCGACCCAAGCCTGTATAGATAACAACTCTTGTGATTGGGCAACTGAAGAATTAATCCATGATGTTGTATCTTTTGACAACTTAGCCGATATGTCAGTCGCAATGACAATGATCCCGATTGCCGCTAACGTAGCATTTAAAAAGGCAATGGCCTCTATGGCTCATCAACTCGAAGAGTCTATGCAGATTAAGAAAGAGTTACGGCACGCAATTACTTATGCCTTAACCGGGACAACTCTTGCGTTATCTTTAGGTTTCCTCGGCTGGACTTTAAAAGCAAGCGTATTGTTTGCCAGCTTATTATCTGCTCTGCCAATGTGGGCACGTTTTGACCCGTTACCTGTGGTAAGTTTATCACGTGAACAGCGCGAAAAAATGAAGCGGCGTATTAAACAAGCAAAAATTGATGAAAGTAAACAATATAAAGATATGAGCTCGCTGCTAGATAATGCATTATCACATTCTAATAATGACGAGACAGGATAAGATTATATGATTTTTTTTACACCTGCCATCCGTATTAGTCTTGTCTTGGTGTTGTTTACTTTAAGCATTATGCTGGCAGCAGATGCATTGTTTAAATTCAGCGACGATAATTCAGACGCGTTACTAGAAACACGTAAGGCTTATTGTGAAACCTTGGCTGTACAATCCACTTTACTAATCCAACAAGGTGATGAAGCGACACTTGCAGAGATCATTAGCGTCACGGTAGAGAATAATCCGGACGTGATGTCTGTGGCACTGCATGATACATTCGGTCGTGTGGCCATTCTGGCAGGTGATCATGAAAATCACTGGGCCGATATGGCGCCCGATGTATCGACGATTAGCCAGGTACAAGTTCCAATATTTGATGGTGAAGATCGTTGGGGTACTTTGCAGGTCCGATTTAAATCAGCCAGTTTTTTCGGCGCATTAAATATCTTGCAACATTCTTTTATTAAACTGACCTTGTTTGTCGCTATTATTGGCTTCTTTGTATATTCATGGTTTATTCGTAAAACCTTGCATTACCTTAACCCTTCTTCACTTATACCAGGACGAGTTAAAACAGCCCTGGATGGCTTGGTTGAAGGCGTTCTGATGCTGGATAAACAGGGTCATATCGTCCTCGCCAATAAGGCATTTTCAGAAAATATTGACATTCCATTTGAAGATCTTATAGGCGTTGAAGCATCACAGCTTGATTGGCTGTCCTCGGAATCAAATAGCAAACCAAATGATTTTCCCTGGATGCATACCATTGAACAAAATAAAATCCAGAGCGGTGTAAATATAAAATACAAAAAAGACACTGGTGCTGCTATATCGTTTGTCGTCCATTGCTCACCAATTCAAGATGGAAAGGGGAAAGTGAGTGGAGCTTTAGCAAGTTTCGATGATATTACTGAATTAGAAGCTACTAATGTAAAATTAATTCAGACAGTCCAGACTTTGGAAGAAACACAAGCAGAAGTAGCTCAGCAGAATAAACAATTAAAAGAACTTGCTGCCCGTGATCCAATGACCGGTTGTTTGAATCGGCGTGCCTTTTTCGATGCGATAAATCCAGAATTTGAAGCTGCACGAGAAAACAACCGGGAAATTTGCTGTATTATGGCTGATATCGATCACTTCAAAAATTTTAACGACACCTATGGCCATAGCGTAGGGGATGATGTCATCAAAATCGTGGCGAAAAAACTGGGATTAGTATTAAGAACCAATGATTTGCTTTGTCGTTATGGCGGAGAAGAATTTTGTATCATGCTAATTGATATTGAAATGGAACTTGTAACTGTTATTGCTGAGCGTATGCGCAACATCATAGAAACAGAGGCAGGTAAATCAATTCGCTCAATCTCAGGCCTCTCTATTACCATGAGTTTCGGTGTGTCATCGATTAAACTGGGTGCTGACAAACCTGAAACTCTAATAGATGAAGCAGACTCTGCACTATATAAATCAAAAAAACTCGGTCGTAACTGTGTGACTAACTGGGATCAGTCGATGATTTCTACAAATGAAAATATAGTGTCAATTACTCAACATTAAGGGTGTATTTTGTAGTTGTGTTAAGCACACATCATGTTTTTATGGGATGGGATGAGTAAACGCTATTCATCGAATGTTAAATAATTGGCGCGCCTTTATACCCACAGTGTGCAGAAGTACCTCGGTCCCCTTATGCCCTGTAGGTACCCATGAGGGTTGTTCTAACCTTCCGCCGAAGTGCAAGGATGCACAAATGCCGCGAGCGCATGGATGCGCAAGAGCGGCCGAGAGTCCGTAGATAACTGTGTTTTTTTAGAATTATTTCAATATAGCAAAGGCTTAAATCTGGTAGTTGTCTCAATATTGTGCATTGAATCAATTTCTAAGTCTTTGAAAAATCAACGTTGGCATTTTCGCTATAGAACAAAAAAATAACAATAAATCACTAGCAAGGTTTTAATTTTTCAGATGGTCTATAATTTAATACAGGCGGTATCGCCGCATAACCTCGCATTCGACGAGGTTTGTATCACCCCCAGACTTGTGTATTTCAGCCTGGGGGGTTATCTCCTCAAAAAATTAGTTTCTAATTCTATGTAATTGTAATTACTTATGGTTGGCGCGCCCGGACGGATTCGAACCGCCGACCCCCTGGTTCGTAGCCAGGTACTCTATCCAACTGAGCTACGGGCGCGTAATAAAAAACTCTATTTCAATACTGGCGGAGAGAGAGGGATTATTCCGTACATCCCTGTCCTCCACCCTTGCAGGGCCGTTGTCGTTACTCTCCAACGTTCAATTTTGTTCCTGACAAAATTGTCAAACCCTCAGCTCGGATTCCAAAATCCCGAACATCGAAACCAGTTTAAAAAAGGGCTATTCACAAAAAAAGCCCTTTTTTAAACTGGCGGAGAGAGAGGGATTCGAACCCTCGATACGGGACAAACCGTATACTCCCTTAGCAGGGGAGCGCCTTCAGCCACTCGGCCATCTCTCCAAACTTCTACAACATATATTTTAATTTTAACTGGTAAACTTATTTAAATCGGCGCTCCCTCCGCGCCCTATTCTGGACTTCCTGTCCTTCACCCCTTCGGGCCAGCCCACGGAGTTTATACCCGTATGGGTGCTCGCTGTTCAAATTCGCTCCCGGCGAATTTGTCAGCCACTCGACCATCTCACCTTATCAAATTAATTCTTACTCAAGTATATGCTTTAGACAAAAAAATTGGCGCTCTCCACGCGCCTTATACTAGTAATTCAGATTTCTACACTACCGGAGCACACTATTACTTTGCAATGCATTTAGATTTTAACCAGAAAAATCTTCAACTATTGGCTTGTCTCTTCAAATTAATAAATCTGCAGACTACAGGTAAATATTTCACTATCCATACATCTTGTAATTATTTATTAAACAATATGATTATTCATCACTTGTTTCCTCTTTATCACTTGTTTCCTCTTTATCACTTGCTTTCTCTTTATTACTTGCTTTCTCTTGTTGAATTCGTTCGTATATCTCTTCTCGGTGAACAGGAATTTCCTTTGGTGCATCAACACCAATACGCACTTGGTTACCTCTGATACCCAACACTGTGACATTTACATCATCGCCAATCATCAACGATTCACCAACTCTACGCGTTAAAATTAACATCTTTACTTCTCCTATTATCTTCCCTCTGTAATAATATTATAGATCATTTCATTCTCTCAGGCTGATTCACCATTGTCGAGACAAGCACCACTATTTTCCAGCTCAAATTCTGAGTGTAGTGTCCTGACACCTAACTCCAAATATTTTTCATCTACAACAACAGATATCTTAATCTCAGATGTCGATATCATCATGATATTGATACCTTCTTTGGCCAACGCATCAAACATCCGGCTTGCAATACCTGCATGTGATCGCATACCAATGCCGACCACAGATATCTTAACAATACGGTTGTCACCACTGACTTGCTTCGCCCCTAATTCAGCTGACGTTTTTTTGAGTATGGCCAGTGCTTTATCATAGTCCTTCCGATGTACAGTAAATGTAAAGTCAGTCGTATTATCTACACCAACATTCTGCACTATCATATCTACCTCAATATTAGCATCAGCTATTGGTCCCAATATACTAAATGCAATACCGGGTTTATCCGGTACACCAACTATTGTTAATTTGGCTTCATCGCGATTATGGGCTATCCCGGAAATCAGCGCTTGTTCCATATTTTCATCCTCATCAATAATTAAAGTACCTGGCCCTTCTTCGAAAGAAGATAATACCCGTAATGGCACAAGATATTTACGTGCAAACTCAACCGAACGAATCTGCAATATTTTTGAGCCAAGACTCGCCATCTCAAGCATTTCTTCATAGGTTAGATATTCCAGCCGCCTTGCATCAGGCTCAAGACGTGGATCAGCAGTATATACACCATCCACATCCGTAAAAATTTGACATTCAGCAGCTTGCAACGCTGCTGCCATCGCTACCGCCGTGGTATCTGAGCCGCCGCGGCCTAACGTGGTAATGTTGCCATCTTCATCTATCCCCTGAAAACCGGCAATGACGACTATTTTACCTTCTTTAAGTGCCTTTCTGACGCGGGCCGCATCAATATCAAGAATACGTGCCTTGTTGTGGGCCTTATCTGTACGAATATGGACTTGTGCACCGGTATAGGAACGGGCTGGATAATTTCGTGCTTCTAGCGCCATACTCAATAAAGCAATGGTTACCTGCTCGCCGGTGGACAACAAAACATCCAATTCTCGATCATTAGGCTGTTTCGATACTTCTTTAGCCAAAGCAATAAGCCGATCAGTTTCACCGCTCATCGCAGAGACGACAACAACAATATCATTGCCCTCCTTGTGAGTTTTGATCACTTTTTCAGCAACAGCATTGATTCGTTCAACATTGCCAACTGAAGTTCCGCCAAATTTTTGTACGATTAATGCCATAACCTCAAACCAGAGATGCCCAAAAAGTGGAGCATTCTAACGGAAACACTTTAGGAGTGAAACGACTGATTTATAGGGCAATTTGTTCCCGCACCCACTCTGGCACTGAGGTCAATGCTGCCTCAAGACCTGACGGATCATTACCGCCCGCCTGCGCCATATCAGCACGGCCACCACCCTTGCCACCCACTTGTTCCGCCACGAAATTGACAAGGTCTCCTGCCTTAATGATATCTGTTTTATCCTTGGTAACCCCGGCAACCAGACTGACTTTGTCACCTTCAACGGAAACAAGTACAAGTGCTGCAGTGCCTAGTTTATTTTTCAATTGATCCACAGTCTCACGCAGGGTCTTAACGTCTGCACCATCTAATTGTTTGGCTATGACCTTAATACCTTGAATATCTACTGCATCATCCAGCATATCCTTACCAGCACTGCTGGCCAGTTTCCCTTTGAGTTGTTCGAGTTCTTTTTCAAGTTTGCGCGTGCGTTCGAGATGTTGTTTTAATTTACCTTCGAGATTATCCCTGTCTGCTTTAAGCATCTGAGCTACGTGAGATAATTTACGTTGGTTCTCTTCAACCCAAAGTAACGCACCTTCACCAGTGACCGCTTCAACACGACGAATACCGGCAGCAATCCCCGTCTCTGAGATGATCTTCATGAACCCAATATCACCTGTACCGGCCACATGAGTTCCCCCACAGAGTTCTGTGGAAAATTCTCCTCCGATCTTTAGTACCCTGACAGTATCTTCATATTTCTCGCCAAAAAGAGACATGGCCCCTGAATCCATTGCCTCCTGCAAAGGCATTGTTTGCACGACTGTTTCAAGATTTTCCAGAATTTTACTATTGACCAGCCATTCAATCTTTTGTAACTCTTCACTGCTCACAGGTTCTGAATGAGAAAAATCAAAACGCAATCGGTCCGGTGCGACTAATGAGCCTTTCTGAACAACATGACCCCCTAATATTTTGCGTAAAGCAGCATGAAGTAAATGTGTTGCAGAGTGGTTGCGAATAGTATTACTACGTCGATGTTGATCAACCTGCGCAGTAATTATTTCACCAACCTTTAAACTCCCTAGTTTTGCTTCACCAATATGCACATGTGTCTTACCCTGCTTTTGTGTATCAATAACATCAAATAAAATACCATTTGCAGATAATTTGCCCTGATCACCCACTTGCCCACCTGATTCTGCATAGAAAGGAGTTGCTTCCAATAAAACACCACCTACATCACCACTGGCAAGTTCATTAACTGTTCTGCCATCTTGATATAAAGCAATAATTTTTGTTTTTTGCTCCAAAAGATCATAACCACTAAAGGCAGTACTTAAATTAGTATCGGGAAATGTTGACATATCAATAACAAACTTGCTGGCAGCTCTGGCACGTTCTCGCTGTTTGGCCATTGCTTTTTCATATCCCTGCATATCAAGTGTCAAATTTCGTTCGCGTGCAATATCGGCCGTCAAGTCAACTGGGAAGCCATAAGTGTCATATAATTTAAAGATATCTTCCCCGGAAATAATATTGCCGGATGCATTGCTAATCGCCGACTCAAAATGTTTTAAACCTTGTTCAAGCGTTTCAGCAAAACGAATTTCTTCCTGTTTTAATATTTTCGATACTTGTTTTTTAGCACGAGTTAACTCTGGGAAAGTATTACCCATAAGATCATCCAATGGCGCCACCAATTTATGAAAAAAAGGCTCTTTAATACCCAGTTTATTTCCGTGCCGGATGGCACGACGTATAATCCGGCGCAGAACATAACCCCTGCCTTCATTCTCTGGAATAACGCCATCTGCAATAAGAAATGCGCATGAGCGAATGTGATCAGCAATTACACGTTTCGAAGTTAGTCCGTTTTTATCATCTGTAAACTGCGAAATCGCTTTAATCAACTGCTTAAAAATATCGATCTCATAATTATTATGTACACCTTGCAGTACAGCAGCTATACGCTCAAGACCCATCCCTGTATCAACAGATGGGTGTGGAATTGGAATTAACTGGCCATTTGCATCACGATTATATTGAGTAAATACTAAATTCCATATTTCGACATAGCGATCACCTCCCTGATCTGGACTACCTGGTGGTTCACCCGCAAATTCTTCACCGTGATCATAAAAGATTTCGCTGCAAGGTCCACAAGGGCCTGTATCACCCATTGACCAAAAATTATCTTTTTCACCACAACGACTGAATTGATCTTTATTTACTCCAATATCCTTTAACCAAATTTCGGCCGCTTCATCATCGTCTTCATACACCGTGATCCATAAGTGCGAAGCCGGAACTTTAAGTACATTAGTTAAAAACTCCCAGGAATATGATATCGCTTCACGTTTGAAGTAATCACCAAAACTGAAATTACCCAACATCTCAAAGAACGTATGATGCCGCGCAGTATAGCCTACATTTTCCAAATCATTATGTTTTCCACCAGCACGCACACAACGTTGTGATGTTGCAGCACGCTTATAGGGACGTTCATCTAAACCAAGAAAAACATCTTTAAACTGGACCATGCCAGCATTGGTGAACAAAAGCGTTGGATCATTAGCGGGCACTAGCGAACTACTGGGAACAATTTCATGATCCTTATTACGAAAATATTCGAGGAATGCAGTTCGTATTTCTGATGTACTAGTCACACTTCACACTCATTAAATGCACACCGAAGTTGTTCATTGGTAAAACCACGATATTGTAAAAAACGGGATTGCTTTGCCTTGTCTTTAAAATCTGAAGGTAACTTTTGACCAAATCGCTTTTTGCGCACTTGACATGCTCGTTGTCCCCATTCAACTTCATGTATGTTTATAAATTGATTTATCAGATCGTCACTGATAGAACGTTCGCGAAGCTCCTGTATGATGCGGACAGGCCCATAACCTTTTCCAACTCGGCTATGAACATAGGCTTCTATAAATCGATCATCACTTTGCAGGCCTCGGCCGCTTAGTTCAGCAATAACCTGATTTATGTCAACTCCATCATACCCACGTGCGATCAGTTTTCGTAACAACTCCCCCTTGCTATGTTCTCTCCGTGCAAGTAGCTTTAACAGACTTTTACGAATTTCTGTTTGCTGTTCGCTCAGGCTTCTACTTCCTCCACTTCATCAGGTGCAACACTCTTTGGTAGCAGTTTGTCACGTATAGCGCTTTCTATTTCCTGTGCAATCTCGGGGTTTTCCCTGAAATACTTACGTACATTGTCCTTACCTTGACCAATGCGTTCACCCTTACAGCTATACCAGGCCCCTGATTTTTCGATCAGATCATGCTGAACACCAAGATTAATGATTTCGCCTTCTCTGGAAATACCTTCACCATAGAGAATATCAAAAATAGCTTCTTTAAATGGCGGAGCAACCTTGTTTTTAACGACCTTTACGCGCGTTTCATTGCCAATAATTTCATCACCCTTTTTAATTGCACCAATGCGACGAATATCAAGTCTCACCGAAGCATAAAATTTCAAGGCATTACCACCTGTTGTCGTTTCCGGGTTACCAAATATGATACCTATTTTCATACGTATCTGGTTTATGAATACCACCAGTGTGTTAGAGCGCTTAATATTCGCTGTCAATTTACGCAAAGCTTGTGACATCAAACGCGCCTGCAAACCCATATGACTATCGCCCATATCACCTTCGATTTCAGCTTTGGGTGTCAGTGCAGCCACTGAATCAATCACTATCAAATCAACTGCACTGGAACGTACTAACATGTCCGTTATTTCAAGTGCCTGTTCACCGGTATCAGGTTGTGATACAAGCAAATCATTGATCTGCACACCCAGTTTTTCTGCATATCCCGGATCCATTGCATGTTCTGCATCGATAAATGCCGCTGTACCGCCAGCCATTTGAATTTCTGCTGCTATATGTAGTGCCAGTGTCGTTTTACCAGATGCTTCTGGTCCATAGATTTCAACGACCCTGCCACGGGGCACCCCCCCTACTCCCAACGCAATATCCAGTCCTAGTGAGCCTGTTGAGACAACCTCAATATCCCGCACCCCACCTGCATCACCCATACGCATAATTGATCCTTTGCCAAATTGTTTCTCAATTTGGCTTAGCGCAATACTTAATGCCTGTTTCTTTTTCTCGTCCATTTGATCTCCACAGCAAGTTGATATTTTAAAGAATTTGATTATCCCATAATTCGTACGATCTGACCTAGCTTATTGGGCGTGTTGGAAAACATGCCCAACCAATGCATGGAAGCACTGGCATTTTTCAGTGATTTTTTAAATCATTGAAAAATGAAGAAAATAAAAAATTATATTTTTTATTTTACGCATACCTTCCTTGGTATGCGCCCTTCGAGCCAGCTGCTGAGCAGGCTGTTCAACATTGTTCCATGCAATTTTGTCGAGTCGAAAAAGTCTAGGTAAGGACTTTTTCGACGATTTTATAATGCACGGACCGCTATACACTCATTTAAGTCTCCAGGTATTTCTTACGGTATAGCTTACTCCTTCAGGGTGAGTGACCGATTGAGCCAATACGAAGCTGTCAACGTTCCAATTTATTGTTTTGAATACATTTTTGGATATTTCCTGTCTGGCCTTGCGGATAAGGGTCATGTGCGGCTTATAGGGGCGGTTCTCCAACTTTATTCCACAGCCATTCACAACTTTATTAACTTGTATTACCAGATTAGTTAATTCATCAGGAACAAATGATGGTGTCAACCAGATGATCTGAGGTTTTTTCCACCAACCCAGGCTGTCCAGAGACAATACAAAACCATTTGCACGAATATATTTAGCCTGGTCTAGTAAACACTCAGTAACTTCATCACTAACCGAACCAAGAAAAGCTAAAGTAATATGGATATTTTCCGGTGTAACCCTGCGCCCAGCTTTAGAGGGTAGAACTTCTATGACATCATAAATTTTTTGACGAGTTTTATCATCGGGCCATAATGCGAAAAACAATCGAACCATATTCTCAAATTGGTATTAAATTCATAATGTAAATAAAGAGTTTCAAGCTTATAAAGATACGTCCCTCATTTTTTATATCAAACGATCTTTTGTTTTTTATTTGTCTAAAAATTCATCTGTACCGACTGTAACTTTCAGCCAATGTATTTGCTTCATCTAATTGTTCTGATGTCATTTTATTTTTTAATATTTCCAGTTCATCTGTAATTGATTCCAATGATGAGCCCGCTATGTTTTGTTTATGTTGTGTGCTTGCAACCTCAACATCCGTTGGCTCATTTTCATTTGATTTATCTTCCACGCTTGACGCAACATATTTTAACTTCAGCATGGCAACTACCAGCCATGCATAGGCTTTTATATAATTTTTCTTAACACCATGACCTTTACTATATAAGAGACCAAGTTTATATTGCGCAAGAGGATAACCGCTTTTTGCCGCCTGGCTAAAATACTTGCCTGCTTTATTATAATTTTGTTCAACGCCTATACCTTCGTCATACATTACACCCAACTTGTATTGAGCGTCCGGTCGACCATGCTTTGCTGCACGGCTGAACCACTTGAAGGCTTCCTTGTAATTCTGTTCAACACCTCTACCAACCGCATACATAGAACCTATGGCATACATTGCACGATGGTCTCCTTTTTCTGCATCTTTTAAAAACTCCTCAGCGGCAGTTTTAAAATCACCTTTTTTATATGCATCACCACCTTTAGTAAAATCCGCATAACTAGTTTGTGAATAAAACAACACAATCAAAATCAGGGAAATAATATTTGGCTGTTTTCTCCGAATTTTTGTTGTCATATTTTGCATACCTGATATTTCTTATTTCTCATATTTAATATTTAATTCATTTTTCCAACATATCAATTAACCCTTGCAATGCCATCAGGCATGCTTGTTGGCGTACCTGTTGCCGGTCCCCTTCAAATTGCACTTTTACTGATTGTGTCTGTTGCCCCTCACGTTGCCAGGCAAGACATAGAGTGCCA
>CAZCXC010000255.1:0-7170 GCA_964502505.1 uncultured Enterobacteriaceae bacterium | reverse complement strand
CCTGGGTTTTAGCCCTTTCAGGTAGGGTGCTGTCCATATGGTGTCTGTCATGGTGGTCGTTATTATAGGACAGAATGAAACAAGATGAAACACCCATCTTCCCGAAATATAGATTATATGGCTATATTGCTTGCTTATATAGATATTAAAAATAGAATGAAACAGGCTGAAACACCTATATAGCGGATTTTTAATCCGTTTGTCACAGGTTCGATTCCTGTACGGCCCACCACCTCAAATAATAAATAACACATAGCAACAAAAGCCATACAAAGGCAAGGTAACCAAGCAGATGGTCATATTCATTGACCAGAAATGGATACGCATTATTGGCTGCATAATCCGTAAATTCACCAGACAGTTTAATCATCATCACTATGCCGGTGTGTATGCCTGCAGCCATAGCAATATTGCCATTGCGCAATCTAATTATCGCAAGCAAAACACCAAGCGTAAATAAAGTTAAAAATGAATCTATAATGGACGGATCTTGATATCTGAACAGTGCAGTGGGTATCATTTCCAGCCCGGTGTGCCAGCTAACCACCATTCCATTTTCAAGTTCACGGTACTTAAGAAAATGTATTGCGGCGTAAATAAGACTTGTTAGCGTGATTGTAGTGAGAGCATTTGTTTTTTTGTGTAAGCCGCTAAATAAGGATCCACGGAATATAGATTCTTCAATCAGCCCTACTGTACAGCCAGCAATTACGGCGGTGATAATTATTTTAATTAAATGATTAATCGATAAATCAAGATCATTTTCTATTTCATACACCCCCGTTAAAAACAAGAATGATATAAGACCCATCAATATCAATATGCCCAAGCCTGTACCTATCAACATTTGTTTTACAAATAATTTGCGGGGTAAAGCGTAGCCAAAGCCGGCGCTGAAAGGGATGTCATTTATCTTAAGATAAATAAAACTAAACAACAGTCCGCATAATAATGTGGCATGACTAACAAGTTTGTGGAACTCAATATCAGTTATTGTTTGTAAAGATAAATATAATGGATAAGCGAGTAATGGACCGGATACGATGACCAGCACTATAAATATTAAAAAATATGAAACGGCGAGCATTTAATAAGATTGTTCTTAAAAATTAGATAAATATTGAACTATTTTTAATTATATTTAAGCTATCGTTACTTTAATAGAATCACTCTGTCCTTTATTGTCTTCCCAACTAATATGTAATGAGTCACCAGGTTTTGCACCTGCAAACATAAAGGATAAATAAGGATTGCGCGAAATTGCACGACTCCAGTCACACTGCAACACCATTTTATCTTTATGCTGTACATTGACCTGTTTAATGTAATGAGCTGGAATATATTGCCCTGTCTCTTCATCTGATCCAAAACCAGTATGCATCGGATGTTTAATAATTGTTCTGACCGTTGTTATACCATCTTTAATTGCAGTACGAACCTTTATAGTAGATGTCATTATATATTTGTGTCTGGTATCAGCCACAACCCCCTTCTAAAACCTCTACAAATTTACGAGTGCTATGTAGTTTCCCTTGCGAATTAACAATTGCAATGATGTCGGATGATCTGTCCATCTTGATGCGCGTTGCGATAAAACCGGAGCACTCAGGGTTTAGAATAAAATTGGCTATTAAAGGGTTAGGGTTTTTTTCTACCAGGATAGTGATCGATTTTACATCAGGCAGTTCCGTTTTAATTTTTACCGGGACAACTGCGCCATTCTCAACAAGGTCATATACGCCTATCTTGATTGCATCACTTGGTGTGACAGTCTGATTCGGGAAAAATTTTGTAACCGCATCTTTTTCTGTAACTGCTGAAAAAGCATCGGTATTCCAATCTGCTAATGCCATTAGTGGTTTTAACATCCCACCAATCCCGGTTACTAAAATTGCAGAACAAGAAAAAAATCGTTTCAGAAATAGTCTGCGCCGCATCAATTTTGATCCAATTATTATAATTTTATTTCCTTTTCCAGTTCAAACTCATATTCCAGTTGTGTTTGCCGCGCACTCATTCGTTCCCGCTGATAAAAATCCAGCTGTAGCTTTTGTTGAGCATATCTCAATCGATCAATTGCTAATTTAGTATCGCCGGCTAAATAGTAATGTTCTGCTTTTGCTATTTCAGCATCTGCGGCGTGACCGGTTTGTGCCTCTGCCTGAGCAAGTAGCTTGTAGTAATAGACATCAGGTTCGTGATATCTGTTGTATTTTCTTAAAATGTCGCGCGCTTTAGATGGTTGCCGAGAATCAAGAAGTGTTTTTGTATAACCCAAAACAAGGGGCCGGTAATCCGGGTAAAATTTGTAGGCTTCCTGGTAAATACCTAATGCGGCCGCATAATTATTTTGTGACGATTCCAGGTTTGCAGCAGCTATCAGGTAAGTAATGTTATCTTCGTCTTCATTAAGAAGAAGTTTTAATTGTTGACGTGCTTTCTCGTATCTATTGTCAGCAGTGAGTGCCAAAGCATATCCATAAAGCAAAGGTGCTTTATCTTTACTTTCATCTATATTTAATTTTTCTTCAAAATATTTAGCCGCTTCTTTGGGGCTTCCATGCGCATACACTATCAATTTAGCACGTATCAATTTAAAGTTAACACTGCTGATATATTCTTTTTTTGGATATTTCTCAGCTCGGGCAATTGAATCTGCAATACGTGAATTAGTAAGCGGGTGTGTACTGAGAAACTCGGGAGGTCGCCCATAGTATTTTGACGCATTTTGTAGTTGTTCAAAAAACCCGGGCATACCAAAGGGATCAAAATCAGAACGTGCAAGTAATTGCATGCCAATGCGATCGGCTTCCTCTTCATTAGCACGGGTAAAATTAATTTGGCTTTGCATAGCTATGCCCTGGGTGGCTGCTAATGCCGCCATTCCTGCTTCAGGATTTGCTATGGCAAGCAATATTGAACCGATCATTGCCGCTGCCATGGGCATACTCATCTGGCTGGCCTTTTCAAATGATCTCGCCATATGACGTTGAGTAACGTGAGAGATTTCATGGGCCAACACACCTGCAAGCTCACTCTCAGTACGCGAATTAATTAATACAGAACTGTTAATACCGACCACCCCACCAGGCGCAGCAAAAGCATTTATTTGAGGACTGTTGATAATAAAAAATGTAAACGGCAATTGGTTATCATCACTATTTGAAACCAGCCTGTAGCCAATTGATTGAATATAAGATTCAACCTCCGGATCTCTAATAACGGAGGGTTCTTGATACACTTGGCGCATAATGCTTTTCCCCAAGCGACGTTCGAAATCAGGAGATACAACACTACCAGACGAATCACCAAAATCTGGCAAATTTTGTGTTGATGCTGCCATCGTATAATTTGGCATAATGACAACAAGCAACAGTGAAAATATGAAATGTTTCATTGATCTGGCTCGTACAGGTGTTTACAGATATATTGAGCTAAATGTACCTAACAAGTTCATGTCTGTAATTTTGCATTCAATCAAAATTTGTGTCACTAGGTACTTGTGACATAGTTTAACATTTTTGCTAACAGGTATGACTGGAGTTTAAATAATGGGAGATAAGAAAAATGCGTTTTATGCGCAATCTGGAGGAGTCACTGCGGTCATAAACGCCTCGGCATGTGGTGTCATTGAAACAGCACGCAAACACACTGATAAAATTGCTAATGTTTATGCAGGCCGGAATGGCATTATTGGCGCGTTAACAGAAGATTTGATTGATACCAATCAGGAAACAGATGAAGCAATTGCAGCGCTACGCCATACGCCCTCAGGTGCATTTGGATCATGCCGTTATAAATTGAAAGGGCTGGATGAGAACCAGGCTGAGTACGAACGACTAATAGAAGTTTTTAAAGCGCATGATATAGACTATTTTTTTTATAATGGAGGCGGGGATTCGGCTGACACCTGTCATAAGGTGTCTCAGCTATCAGAGAAAATGAATTACCCGATACAGGTCATTCACGTACCCAAAACAGTTGATAACGACCTGCCCATTACTGATAACTGCCCAGGTTTTGGCTCGGTCGCAAAATACATCGCCGTATCAACAAGAGAAGCATCCTTTGATGTTTGCTCGATGGCAAAGACCTCAACCAAGGTCTTCGTTATTGAGGTCATGGGCCGGCATGCTGGTTGGATTGCTGCTGCTGGTGGGCTGGTAGCGGATAAAGATAACGATATTCCTGTGCTTATTCTTTTCCCTGAAGTGAAGTTTGATCAGGAACGATTTTTGTCAAAGGTAAAAGAATATGTTGAACGTTATGAGTACTGTACCGTTGTCGTTTCTGAGGGGGCGAAGTGGCCGGATGGCCGGTTTCTTGCGGAACAGGGGACAAAAGATGCCTTCGGTCATGCCCAATTGGGTGGCGCAGCGCCTGTTGTTGCCAATATGATCAAGGAAGCATTAGGCTATAAATACCACTGGGCGGTGGCTGATTATCTGCAACGTTCCGCCCGTCATATCGCATCTAAAACAGATGTCGAACAAGCCTATGCACTTGGCGAGGCCGCAGTAGAGATGGCCCTCGCGGGGGAGAATGCCATTATGCCAATAATAGTACGTACATCTGACGCACCTTATAGCTGGGAGATAGGTAAGGTAAAGTTGGAGGACGTGGCTAATGTTGAGAAAAGGATGCCCGCTGAATACATCAATGAAGATGGTTTCGGTATTACAGAGGCCTGTCGTCGTTATTTGCAGCCACTGATCGAAGGAGAAGATTACCCACCCTATGACCAAGGTATGCCTCAATATGTACGCCTAAAAAATGTTTCTGTCGGGAAAAAATTAGAAAAGAAATACAAATTAAGTAAGTAAATCTGGAATCGTCTCTCTAGGGTAAGCTATGTATAGTGTTAAATCAGTGCTCCTTTACTTGGTCGTTTGAAAAGCGTTAATACTAACTCAGCTTGCCTTATTAATACGACAGTCAAAGTTGTACTTGAAAGTTGAATTCACGGTATTCTAAATTTCATTAAATGCCATTATAGCCATTTAAATTTGAAATATTTTAGATGTTCAGATTAATTATGTTTAGCAAAATGTAATGGTTAGAAAAAGCTTAATGACTGAAAATAAAAAATCAATAATTATAATATGCTTAATTTTTATTCTCGCTTTAGTAATTAGATTGTCTTACTGGGCAGAGTATCGAAACACGGCACTTGATGATTGGCATTTATGGGATCAATCTGATATGGCAACCTATGTTGAACAAGCCAGGCAGCTAGTAGAATATGACTGGCTCGCAAGCGAGCCGTATCATCCTTATCATAAATGGCAATATGTTGCACCAGAATCAGATTGGGATAATTGGTATGGAGCTCATGTATTTCATCAAGCACCAGCTTATTCTTACATAATAGCATTCTTCACATTAGTTATTACAAACCCTTTCGATGTAATTAAAACAGTACAATTATTTTTTGGTAGTCTCAGTTGCATTTTTATTTTTTTACTGACAAGGCATATCGCAGGTATGTTTGCTGCAACTATTGCAGGTGTCTTAAGCGCAATATATGCACCTGCTTTTTACCTCGAGGCACAAATATTGAGAGAGGGGCTGGCTGTTTTTTTCATGCTATTAATATTGTTCCTGATGATTAAATCACTTTCATCAAAATTGAACAATTACTCAATATCTATTTATTCATTGGTTCTAGGTTTGTCACTGGGTATGTTCCTAATGTTGCACCAAATAGGGCTGGTGCTTATGTCAGCCACTTTATTTATTTTAATTGGTTTAAAATTAACTGGTTACAGAAAAATTCATCACAAAATAGGGCTGATTATTGTTGGTTTCTCGCTTGGTTTCTCACCTTGGATGTTAAGAAATATTGAAGTTGATGCTCCTATATTTTCAGTGTCTTCAAGAATGCCTATCGTTTTCGCGCAGTCCAACGAGGCATCTGCGCCTTATGGAGGGGCATATTTTACGGACTTAACAAAGACAGCCGCAGAGATACTGAATAATGCGAGCAATAATAATGAAAGTGTAATTTATGGTGTTTGGAAGAGTTATAAGGGGGATGTTAAACAAATATTTGTAAATTGGTTCAAACGCTTTAAATCCATATGGATCCGTTATGAATTAGCAGACAATACTTCTATTTATTTTTATAATGAGATGACTCAATTTTTACAGTATATGCCTGGCTTTGGTTTTATTTTCCCGTTAGGAATCGCCGGCATTTTTTCTGTGTTGTATATAATTGTTAATAATCAGAAAAATGACAATAAAAAAAGATTAAATTTCATCGGGGATGTAACTAATGCTAATCAGATTAGTTACAAAATAGGATGTTTATCTTGTGAGCATGTAGTGCTAATGTTTTTTCTGTTTTCAATTATTATGTCACTGAGCTTAACTCATGGTTTGGGTAGATTGAGAATATATATAATTCCTTTTTTTATTATCTATGCTGGTATTTTTATAGAACTACTTTATAAATATTATAAAGCAAAGCAACACTTTCCTATTTTAGCCATGAGTGTGTTGGCAATATTAGCTGTGTTATTTCAAAGTTACTGTAGTAGCGACTATCGACTTGGTTTACCACGACCATCTGATTTTCTTGTTGCATTTGATCTTTCAATTAAAACAGGAGACTTGGAAACGGCAGGAAAGGTAGTTGAAAGTGGCAGTAAATATTTCCCACAGCTGAATTATCATAGTGGTGATATTCAACAAAACAGATTAAATCCCTAATTGAGAGTGGGTGCACAATAGATATTTTGAAATGCCCCTCCTGAAATGGTCTCGGTATTACAGAGGCTTGCCGTCGCTATTTACAGCCACTGATCGAAGGAGAAGATTATCCTCCCTATGCCAGGGAATGCCCCAATATGTAAGCCTGAAGAATATAGAGGTAGAGAAAAAGCTGTCTACTGCATTTAAACTTGGTTGATATCCAAGTACAATCTGCCCCATTTTGAAGCAGGGTCTTCTATAGGCCCATACATTTAGGGGCACAGCCGCCCTAAATTTTTATAAATTCTAATAGGGGAGAAGTTCGAATGACGGTATTGTATTTCGCCATTGCATGTGGCGTATAGCGACGGCAAGCCTCTGTAATACCGAGACCATTTCAGGAGGGGCATTTCAATATATCTATTGTGCACCCACTCTCAATTAGGGATTTAATCTGTTTTGTTGAATATCACC
>CAZCXC010000254.1:0-1532 GCA_964502505.1 uncultured Enterobacteriaceae bacterium | reverse complement strand
TATAAGCGGACATTTATAACCTTCAGATTGGGCTTTTTATCTCTTCAAATTCCACCAGTAAAAGCAGACAATAAATATATTACTAATTGATGGAGTGTCGACAATGCCTAGAATCAAAGCGACTTTTTCAAACCAGCAAGGTGAAATGCTGGCTAGTTTGCTTGAAACACCAGAAAATCCAGCACAAGCCTATGCGATTTTTGCACACTGTTTTACTTGTTCTAAGGATGTTGCAGCGGCTTCACGAATCACACGTGCACTTGCACAAAAAAACATTGCGGTTCTACGATTTGATTTCACCGGTCTGGGTAATAGTGATGGTGATTTTGCAAATACTAATTTTTCATCAAACATTAATGATCTGGTGCAAGCAGCAAATTATCTAGAAGAAAATTATATTGCACCGGTGATGCTTATTGGTCATAGCCTTGGTGGGGCGGCTGTGCTTGCATCATCTCAACTTATTAATTCAGTAAAAGCTGTTGTTACGATTGGGGCACCAGCTACCGGTCATCATGTAGAACATTTATTTACTCATGCCAGGGATACCATTCTAAGTGATGGTGAAGCTGTAGTTGATTTGGCAGGACGACAATTCAAGATCAAAAAACAGTTTATTGATGACATTAATAGCCATAATGACACAGATCATATCAGTCAGTTAAACAAGGCCTTGTTAATAATGCATTCACCTGTCGATGAGATAGTTTCGATTGATGAAGCTGCAAAAATTTATACATCAGCAAAACATCCAAAAAGTTTTATATCACTGGATAATGCAGATCATTTGTTATCCAGGCGCGAAGACTCTGAATACGTTGCCAAAATTATCGCTAGCTGGGCAAGTCATTACCTGGGTCTTACCGATACAGAACATGAAAAATCCACTAGTACGGCACCAAAAGTAGGTAAAGGTGAAATAATTATTACTGAGCAAAACAAAAATTTTACTCGTAATATTTATTCTGAAAATCACCAATTGATTTCCGACGAGCCATTATCAGTCGGTGGATTAAATCTTGGACCTAACCCCTATGAATACCTCTTGGCATCACTGGGATCGTGTTCATCCATGACGATTCGAATATATGCTAATCGAAAAAAAATGAAACTGGATAATATCGAAATCACATTAAACCATCATCGCATTCATGCAGAAGACTGTTCTGATTGTGAATCAGAAACCGGATTTGTTGATAAAATAGAAAAAGTAGTACGACTGGAAGGAGATTTAAACAATAACGAACGCCAACGATTATTGGAGATTGCTGATAAATGCCCTGTGCATAAGACACTGAATAGTGAAATTAAAATTACATCAGAATTAGCAGGTTAAATTTTAGAATTATTTGTATCATATCGAGGCAATCATCATTATTATCGTGTCGATTTTTACTCATGATAACTTCCTTTAGTATACAATTTGATACTATATGCATTTTTAATTCTTTGATTGCATCCTGTCTTACACCACCTGAGAATTAGTTAAATAGTAAACTACTCCGTTTTTTTTAATTTTAAATATCGAATTG
>CAZCXC010000253.1:0-2020 GCA_964502505.1 uncultured Enterobacteriaceae bacterium | reverse complement strand
CCCTATCAAATTTATGAATCCAGGGTGATCGGTGCCGATTGTATATTACTCATCGTAGCTGCACTTACAGATATGCAATTGCAGGATTTTGCTGGGGGAGGCCTTTTTTATTTCAGCAATGACAGCGACTTTACCTTCATTGATACGGTATTGAATCGCATCGACAAAACCACGTGGAGTTTCACAATCTGTTGCCTGCGTTTTTATGTTTTTAACAGATGTTTTTCTTTTACGCGCACTTACTTCCTTGGCTTTGTGTGCCAGTATTTTTTTTAGGATATCAGGAGTGTCTTGCATTACATTAAAATTGTTGTGTTAATTCTATCAGTGCATTCAGTTTTCCTTTGGCCGTACCATTTTTAATAACAGTAATTGCTTGTTCTATACCTGCTTCAAGATCATCAGCAAGTCCTGCCGTATAGATGGCAGCACCTGCATTTAAAATGACAATATCTTTTGCAGGACCTTCTGTATTATCGAGTACTGCATGTAAAGTGTTTAAACTGTCTTCAATACTATTAACAGAGAGGGAATTTATTTCTACTCGAGTTACTCCAAATTGTTCTGGTGTAATGCTATATGTTTTTATTTCATTATTAACGAGTTCTGCAATTTGGGTGGGTGCTGAAATACTTATTTCATCCATGCCATCGTTTGAATGAACCACCATGACATGTTGACTGCCTAACTGCTTTAATACTTCTGCCAATGGTTCGAGCCAGATATCACTAAATACTCCCAGTACTTGATTCGGTGCATCCGCTGGATTAGTTAGTGGGCCTAAAATATTAAATAGTGTACGTATACCCAGTTCGCGACGAGGTCCAATCGCATATTTCATAGCGCTGTGGTGGCTGGGAGCAAACATAAATCCAATACCCACATCACTTATGCATTGCGCGACTTGTTCGGGCGTAACATCCAGTTTTACCCCTGCGGCTTCCAATACATCAGCACTGCCTGAATTACTTGAGACCGATCGGTTGCCATGTTTTGCTACACTTGCCCCAGCTGCGGCAACCACGAAAGCAGATGTTGTTGATATATTGAATGTATTGGCTCCATCACCACCCGTACCACAGGTATCAATAAGATGATTGCTGTTAGCTACTACTTTAGTTGAAAGCTCCCGCATCACTTGTGCAGCGGCGGTTATCTCATCGATTGTTTCTCCCTTCATACGTAAGCCAACCAGGAATCCTGCAATCTGTGCCGGGGTGCATTCACCTGTCATAATGGCATGCATGACAGCGTGCATATCATCTTTAGGAAGATCACTACCTTCAATAACAAGTTTTATTGCTGATTGAATATCCATATCATTGACTATTTTGTTATTAGTTTTGTTGTAAAAAATTTTTCAACAATTCATGACCATATGCAGTCAATATGGATTCAGGATGAAACTGAACACCGGAAATTCGATATTGTTTGTGCTTAACACCCATTATTTCATCAAGTTTTCCATCTTTAGTATTTGTCCAAGCAGTAACTTCAAAACAATCAGGTAAAGTATCCTTTTCGACAACCAAAGAATGATAGCGGGTTGCTATAAAAGGAACATCAAGCCCTTTAAAGACATCAGTATTGTTGTGATGAATCTCCGAAGTTTTACCATGCATAATCTCGTTTGCATGCACTACCCGGCCACCAAATGCCTGTCCAATACTTTGATGGCCAAGACAAACACCGAGTATAGGTATTTTTCCTTTAAACCGGTTGATCAATTCGATCGATATGCCCGCTTCGTTCGGCGTGCATGGTCCAGGTGAAATGACTAAATGATCAGGGACCAGTTTTTCAATTTCATCAAGCGTAATTTTGTCATTACGATAAACGTGAACGTCTTCACCTAGTTCTCCAAAATATTGCACCAGGTTGTAGGTGAATGAATCATAATTGTCGATCATTAACAACATTAACTTTGTATCTCGTATGTTTGGAAACTTAAAGTACTACACAATATCAAGACCGTTTTCAGCCATGGAGACAGCACGAAATATTGCACGACCTTTATTCA
>CAZCXC010000252.1:0-2308 GCA_964502505.1 uncultured Enterobacteriaceae bacterium | reverse complement strand
CAAAAGCATCTTTAGCGCCTAATTCAGAATGATCTCCCCCTCTACCTTTGGCAATGTCATGAAATAGACCAGCAAGATACAGCAGTTCTCGTTTAGGTAGTTGATCCAGTATATCTTTACAAAGCGGGTATTTATTCGCATTTTCCGGTAAGCCAAATAAGCGCATATTACGCACAACAAAAAGGATATGCTCATCGACTGTATATACATGAAATAAATCAAATTGCATTCGACCCTCAATAGCACCAAATGCAGGAAGATAATTATTCAACACACCATAATTATGCATTCGTCTGAGTTCATGACCAACGTGTCGTGGCTGGCGAATGATCTCCATAAACAGACTCCGATTACGGATATCCTTTCTGAATTTTTCATCAATCAAATAAACACTTTTTCGCACAAGGCGAATAGTGCTAGCTCTCACACCTTTTATTGAAGGGTTTTGCTGGATAAGTAGGAATAATTCGAGTAAAGAAAAAGGAAAATCTTTAAAAATATTATTACTGCGTACTTCAATAAAATCATTTCGGATCTGAAAACGTTTATTCAGAGGTTTGATTTTTTCCTTTCGTTTAGAATAAATAATGGCTTCTTGAAAATGTTGTAGCAGTATCTCATTTAATCGACTTAATTCACGTACTGTCTGATAATACATTTTCATAAATTGTTCAACGCCGCTGTTACCTTTACCCTTATATCCAAAAAGCTTAGCTAGTTGACGTTGATGATCAAATAATAACCGGTCTTCACGTCTGCCAGTTAAATAATGTAAGCCAAAACGGACTTTCCAAAGAAATGTTTGACCCTGATCCAGTATTTGAAATTCTTCTGTAGTGAGAAATTTATGTTTCACCAAATCATGTAATCGATTTGCTCCAAAATGTCGTTTTGCTACCCACCCGACCATCTGAATGTCGCGTAACCCACCGGGGCCTTCTTTAATATTTGGTTCCAGAGAATATGAGGCATTGTTAAATTTTATATGTCTTTGAATTTGTTCTTTCCATTTTGCCCCAAAAAATATTTTTGTACGCCATATTTTATTTGGACCAGTATTCTCAAGCATTTTTTTGTATAAAATTTTATCACCCTGAATTAATCGTGATTCCATGATGTTTGTTGCAATCGTAATATCGTTTTTTGCTTCCCGTATACAATCCTTAACAGTTCGAACGCTATGACCGACTTCAAGACCAATATCCCAAAGAAAGACTAGAAATTGTTCGATCTCTTGACTTGATTCTTTTTTAAGTCGAGGAGGAATTAAAACCATTAAATCGATATCAGAGCACGGATGTAATTCGCCACGACCAAAACCACCTACAGCTACGAGAGATATTTTTTCTGATGTTACTTTATGTCGCCACGCTCTGATTAATAGTTGATCAACTAACCAGGCACGTTTAGGCACCAAATCTTTGACAGATATCCCTGCTTCAAAAGATTCATTTAAAACTTGATGGCCTTGTTTTAATGTATCTTTAAATATTTCTAAAGGTGTTGTTGATTCATCAAGAGACTTGATGAATGCTTGTTTATCAAACAAGGCAGGATCGATAACATCTGCTGACCACATACTAAAACTCTTCTTCTGGACGTCGTGTCAATACTTCATGCCCATCAGCCGTTACTAGTATTGTATGCTCCCACTGTGCCGATAGACTCCTGTCCTTAGTAACAACTGTCCACTCGTCTGGTAATAATTTTACATGGCGTTTGCCTACATTAATCATTGGTTCAATCGTGAATGTCATACCCTCTTCCAGAATCAGACCAGTTTCTTTTTGCCCGTAATGTAAAACTTGTGGATCTTCATGAAATGCTCTACCAATACCATGTCCACAATATTCACGTACAACAGAATAATTATGTGATTCTGCATAATGTTGAATCGTATGGCCTATTTCACCCAATCGTACACCTGGTTTGACCAAATCAATGCCTACGCGCATACAATCATATGTTATTTGTACCAGGCGTTGTGCACGTTTTGGAGGGGTACCAATAAGAAACATTTTACTAGTATCCCCATGATACGCATCTTTGATAACGGTTATATCTATATTAAGGATATCGCCATCTTTTAGCTTTTTCTCCCCGGGGATGCCATGGCAGACTACATGATTTACTGAGGTGCATATAGATTTTGGAAAACCACGGTTATTGAACGGGGCCGGTACAGCTTTTTGTTTATTCGTTATGAAATTATGGCATATCTCATTCAGTTCATCTGTTGTAATACCTGCTTGGACATGAGGTTCAATCATTTGCAAGACCTCTGCAGCAAGGCGTCCAGCCACGCGCA
>CAZCXC010000251.1:0-2924 GCA_964502505.1 uncultured Enterobacteriaceae bacterium | reverse complement strand
TCCGATTTTTGAAGTAGCTTTCGCCTGTGAAATCACTTTTAATTCAACCACTCTGCGCTGGCCCGGCAACGCCTTGACGCCGGGCGTTATGCATCAGCACTTAGCACACGCCAGGAGTTTCAGTGAGTAAGGCGACTGTTTTTATCTCAATTTCCCGACTTTCTGCATCTTATATGTATGACAAAAAGGATTAAATACATAATAGAAATGATATGGTGGCAGTTTAGGAAGAATAAGGTAAAACGTAGATTGTTTGAGAGAATTAGAAAAACTCATCAAAAGCCAGTGCAAGTAATTCCCCATTATAAGAGCATTGAAAAAACTGTATTTACTTGATTATTCTATTGGGGTCTATTGGGAAAAACTGGTTAATGGTTGACCCTATGACTCTTAATGACGCTATGATTCTTATCAATGCCTCTCTAACCTTCTACGGATAGCATAAATTGAAATAAGTCCTAAAAATCCTGCAATGATTATCATTCCCCATTCTGAGATAGTTGGGGATGTTGTCGCTATAAACCAAGGCAAAGATCACTTGGTAGGTGGAGATAAAAATTTGGAATATCTTGTTTGTTATATAGTAGATGAAGTAGCAACATTGGTAGAATTAGAAACAGGAACCCCTGGGTTTACCTTCTTCCTACGCCGTGACTCATGCACTAAAGATATTGATCTACAAAAAGAACTTGACAGATACTTATTTGATTACAAAATCATCAAACGAGGTTCCAACTGGTGAAATGGAAAAACTCAAATTGATTATAAATCAAAGGATTAGGGAATTAGAGGACGCAAAAGTAATTAATCAGAGCAATAAATACATGCTAGGTGTTCATGAATGTCAGGGAGGAATTAACGAACTTGAGTTCGTGCTTATTGAAATTTCTAAACTAGAAGAATAGAGTCTAAAACTTTTAATATTTACGATCGGGAAGCCATAAGTGGCAAACGTTATCAAACAGCCGTGTGATGAGGGTGTTATTGAATCTACGCCCATTTCTGAACAATGTTCTAAGATAATTGGTTTCTGGATACTTGTTGCGACGATTATCGGCTCAAGCATGGCTTTTATCGACAGCACAGTCGTTAATGTCGCGCTGCCTGCCTTACAGTCTGAATTAAACGCAACAGTGGTGGATGTGCAATGGGTTGTTGAGTCATACGCCCTGTTTCTGGCAGCTCTTATTTTGGTCGGTGGATCACTTGGTGATAAATTTGGAAGACGACGAATTTTCGCCATTGGAATTTTGTTATTCGCGGCGGCGTCTGTTTTATGCGGTCTAGCACAAAATGTTTTTCAACTGATATTGGCAAGGGCAGTTCAGGGAGTCGGTGGTGCATTGATGATACCTGGAAGCTTAGCAATTATTGGCGCCTATTTCGGTGATGAAGATAGGGGTAAGGCAATTGGTACCTGGTCTGGATTCTCAGCAATTACTGCTTCTATTGGACCGGTATTTGGAGGATGGCTCATAGAGAATGCATCCTGGCGTTGGATCTTTTTTATAAATATTCCACTGGCATTGATAGTTCTTTTCATCCTTTACTGGCGGGTTCCTGAGAGCAAGGATGAGGAAGCATCCTTTAAGCTGGATTGGTTGGGTGCTTTATTGGTAACTATCGGTTTGGGCGGAGTTGTCATTGGACTTCTCGAATCACCGATCTTGGGTTTCAGTCATCCCCTTGTCTTCGGTTTGTTAATTATTGGGATAATTGCATTGATTTTCTTTATTTTCATTGAGAAAAAAAGCGATGCACCTATGATGCCATTAACTTTATTTGAGTCGCGTACATTCAGTGGGGCGAATTTAGTTACGCTTCTTTTATATGGTGCTCTGGGGGGAGCATTATTTTTCATACCCTTCAAGTTAATACAAGTAGAGGGTTATACAGCTACTGCTGCTGGCGCAGCCTTTCTACCTTTGATATTAATCATATTCATTCTTTCAAGATGGTCTGGAGGGCTGGTGGATAAATATGGTGCAAGGAACCCTCTTATCATAGGTCCGATCATTGCTGCTATAGGATATGTAATTTTTGCAGTTCAAGGGATAGGGGGCTCTTACTGGACTACTCTATTCCCAGCGATGGTAGTCCTCGGCCTGGGTATGGCAATCAGTGTTGCGCCAGTCACTACAGCAGTTCTGGGATCGGTTGATAAAAGATACTCAGGTATTGCATCCGGAGTTAATAACGCAACATCTAGGATCGCGGGACTTTTGGCAATCGCGTTTCTTGGCATATTTGTTTTATCAATGTTCAACAAGCGTCTTGATAACCATATGTTAAGTATCGAAATGAAACCTGAAGCACAACAAGTTTTTGAGGAGCAGAGAATCAGACTAGCAGCGGCTGAGATACCTAACGATATTAATGAAGAAGCCAAAGTAAAACTCCAGTATGCTATAAATGAATCCTTTGTTTACGGTTTGCGCTATATCTTCTTCATCTCAGCCGGTTTATCTCTCGCAAGCGCTTTTATCGCCTGGCTTTCAATTGAGAAAATAAAACCAGGTCATAGTTAATAAAAGAGAAACGCATCCATTTTCTCCATTCTAAATAGTCAATATTCAAGATGCGTAAATTTCCTTTCTTCACTTAATATCTCCGATCAAATAGCTATATTATCACTGCTTGTACATAATCATGAGCGACTTGTATGGTGAATTCACCTATCATCAAGCAATATGCGTGAACCCCTATCCTAAATCGTTGGTTGCTCTCATTCAGCAATTCCAGGAATAAGAGAAGATGTTTCTCTTCATGAAAAACATCCCCTTGCCCTCCACTACGATTCATCACATGATACCATGCTCAAGTGTATTCGCTCCTCAGTGGCCTTGCAATAAAACAGTATTATTTCTTTTATTATGTAATATCAGGACGTGACCCATTCACACTCTAAAGCTTCAAGAGGATTG
>CAZCXC010000250.1:0-10312 GCA_964502505.1 uncultured Enterobacteriaceae bacterium | reverse complement strand
AGAGCCTATACCTGTGATTCCAACCGTCCATTACAACATGGGCGGTATCCCGACAAATTATCACGGACAAGTGGTTACATTAAAAGACGGTGAACCTGATACCATTGTTTCAGGCTTAATGGCCATAGGTGAGGCAGCTTGCGTTTCCGTACATGGTGCTAATCGACTTGGTTCAAACTCATTACTTGATTTAATTGTCTTTGGTCGCGCAGCAGCCAATTATTGTGCAGAGAATATAAAACGGGGACAAACCCATAAACCATTGGCCAATGCAGGCAATGAAAGCCTGGCACACTTCGATAAAATTCGATATAACAAAGGCTCCACACCCACTGCGCAAATCCGCCTCGATATGCAACATACCATGCAGGAACATGCCGCCGTTTTTCGCACGGGTGAAATCATGCAGGAAGGCATTGATAAAATGGCTGAAGTTTGGGCATCATTTGCTGATGTAAAGGTCTCAGATAAGGGTATGATCTGGAATACTGATCTGGCTGAAACACTGGAACTGGAAAACCTGTTACAAAATGCATTGGTGAGTATACACGGTGCTAATAATCGCACCGAGAGTCGAGGTGGGCATGCACGTGAAGATTACCCGGATAGAGATGACGAAAATTGGATGAAACATACTTTGGCTTATGTTAACGATCAGGGTGAAGTAAATTTCGAATATCGACCAGTACACATGTACACACTAACCGATGAAGTCGAAGTATTTCCACCCAAAAAACGAGTCTATTGATTAGCATATAAAGCAACGGATAATAAAAATGGCACAATTTATACTTCCAAAAAATTCAAAAGTAAAGCAAGGTAAAACCGTTTTAGCGGCTAACGGTGCCAAAAATAAGAAAGTGTTTCGTGTCTACCGTTGGGACCCGGATTCAGGTGAAAACCCAAGCATAGATACCTATGAAATTAATCTGGATAAATGCGGGCCAATGGTACTGGATGCCATTATCTATATAAAAAATGAAATTGATTCAACATTAACATTTCGTCGCTCATGCCGAGAAGGTATTTGTGGATCCTGTGCCATGAATATAGGTGGTACCAATACTTTAGCTTGCACCAGGGCCATCAAAGATTATAAAAAGGAAATCAATATTTATCCGCTACCCCATTTGTCGGTGGTAAAGGACCTGGTACCTGATCTCACTCATTTCTTTGCACAATATGCTTCAATTAAACCCTGGATGCAGACGCAGACGCCACCACCCCCTGATCGTGAACGACTGCAATCTAAAGAGGACCGGACAAAACTTGATGGTCTATATGAGTGTATTTTATGTGCTTGTTGTTCGACTAGTTGCCCAAGTTACTGGTGGAGTAGTGATCGTTATCTCGGACCGGCTATCTTATTACAAGCCTATCGCTGGATTGTTGACAGTAGAGATGAAAATACTGGTGAACGACTGGATGAATTGGAAGATCCGTTCAGATTATACCGCTGTCACACCATTATGAATTGCACAAATTCCTGCCCCAAAAACCTTAACCCAGCAAAATCAATTGCCGAGATTAAAAAACTCTTGGTTTCCCGCACAATGTAACAAATACGCTATGAGTAGTGGTTCCAGCCTATTGTGGCGTTGCCGCCGTGGTATTCGAGAGATGGATATCTTGTTGCTGCATTTTATTGAGTCTCAATATGATGACTTGACCACTAAGGAACAAAAAATATTTGAGCAACTATTGGAAGAATCAGATATGGATATAATGGCCTGGATTATGGAAAAAGCCACACCACCTTCCGAAGAAATTGCACAACTTGTAAAACTAATTCGTGAAAACTCATCCTCATCCATTAAGGGATAATAGTTTTTCACTTTAACATTACGACTAAATTTTATGCAAACACAATGGAATAGTTTTTTACTGGATAACGGCGCACAAATTAAGAATAACGAAATCACCGATTTTGGTCAGCCTAAACTTGAATCTAGAGCAACGCTAACAGGAAATATTATATCTAACCTATCTCAACTGGCTACTATAGAGGTCTCAGGCCAGGATGCCGAAGAGTTTCTCCATGGCCAGTTTACTAGCGATATTAAATCATTAAACAAAGATAATTTCCAATTCAGTGCCTGGTGTAATGCCAAAGGCCAGGTGATTAGCAATTTTTATATCTTGAGATATCAATCGGGCTTTTTATTATTAATCCCTGTTGATCAGTGTGAAAAATTTACCAGTCGATTGAAAATGTACATCATGCGGTCGGATGTAATAGTAAGTAATAAAAGTAATGACTTAATCAGAATAGGTGTAAGCGCCAATGATCACAATGATTTGATAAACAATATAGTTAAAGATATACCAAAAAATGAAAGATCTTTGGTATGTACTGAGACTTATACTTGCCTACATATAGTTGATAATAAATCACGTTTTATCCTAATCGGAGAAATTGATGCAATTACTAAAATATGGCAGCAACTGACAACCAACATGACTCCTGCTGGCACACATCAATGGCAATTATTAGATATTCTTGCTGGTCTGCCCTGGTTAAGTGAATCTTGTATTGAAAAATTTCTTCCTCAATATTTAAATCTGGATGTATTGAATGGAGTCAGTTTTGAAAAAGGTTGTTACCCAGGACAAGAAGTAATTGCACGACTCCGATTTCGCGGGGAAATTAAACGCCGGTTATTTCTAGCAAGTATTCAACAGGATATAACTCCCTTAGTAGGTGACGATCTTTGCCTCAGTGATAATGATCGGAGCGTTGGGAAAATAATTAATGTACAACCCCATCCAGAGCTTGGTTTTGTATTCCTTACCGTTGCAGAGATAGAGAGTGTTAAGAAAGGAAATATTATTTTACAAAATTCAGATAGTAATGTGCTTACGTTCCATTCATTCCCATATTCTACCGTGGAGTAAATACCTGCCAAGTCATAACAAAACCAATTCTGGAAAATAATTTAATGGTATTACAATCGCAGTTTAAACCTGCCTGGTGGCTTCCCAACGCACACGCTCAAACTATCTGGCCTCAGTTAGTCCGTTCTATTGCCAAGATTAAATTTCAATCAGAACGTTTGGAATTGCCTGATGGTGATTTTTGCGACTTGACCTGGACTGAAAACAATTCAGGCCCAATCATTATAGTTTTACATGGATTAGAAGGATCTATAAATTCACATTATGCCAGCAATATGCTGGCTGCGTTACATCACAATGGCTGGCGCCCTGTGTTAATGCACTTTAGAGGATGTAGCGGTATCCATAATAATAAAGCTCGCAGCTATCACTCAGGAGAAACAGGTGATCTTAAATTTCTTATAAAGACATTAAGTACACGACATAAATCAACAAAACTTGCTGCCGTAGGGTTTTCTTTAGGCGGTAATGTTTTATTAAAATATCTTGGTGAAGAACAGGCTAATACTCCAATTGTAGCTGCAATTAGTATTTCTGTTCCTTTCGAATTATCAGCTAGTGCTGATCGATTGAATATTGGTTTCTCAAAATTATATCAGCGCCATTTACTGAAACGACTTCATAAAAAATCTGTTAATAAATTTAAACACCGAGATGATGCGCCTTTCTCATTAACTGACGTTTCCAGCTGGAATACTTTTCACGAATTTGATAATTTTGTTACAGCGCCATTACATGGGTTTAAAAATAGTAAAGAGTATTATGCATTGTGCAGCTCTCGACTGTATTTAAAATCAATCACAATCCCAACGTTAATGATACAGGCCAAAGATGATCCGTTTTTACCAGTGGATGCGATCCCGGAGAACACTGAATTTGCAAAGAATGTTACACTTGAGTTAACGCAACATGGTGGCCATGTTGGTTTTGTGAGTGGTCCACTTCCCTGGAAAACAAATTATTGGCTGGAAGAACGTATCCCTGAATTTTTAAACAACTACATAAATTAAGGATTGAAATTTTAATGTCTCCAATATCTTTAGTACGATTATACTTTGGTTTGGTTTTCCTTTTTTGCGTTTGCCTGCTTGGTTTTGGTCTATACCTAGAACACCACAACGGTCTGGAGCCCTGCCCTTTGTGTATTTTTCAACGCATAGCCTATATTGGTATTACAATTATCACGTTAGTTGCCATGATACATGGACCAGGGGCAGTATTTGCACGTATCTATAATGTATTAATCGCTTTAGTGGCTTTGTGTGGGGGTGGTATTGCCGCTCGTCAGGTTTGGTTACAACATCTGCCTGCCGATCAGGTCCCCGAATGTGGACCAAGCCTGGATTATATGCTTGAGGTATTTCCGCTGGGTGATGCGCTGAAAATGATCTTAAGCGGCTCGGGAGAATGTGCCGAAGTTCAGTGGAGCCTGCTGGGTTTCAGCATTGCAGAATGGAGCTTAAGCTGCTTCCTGCTCCTGATTTTTGTAAGTATGGTATTAATATTTCAAGTAAAAAGAATAACTTAAAGTATAAATTAGGAATTTTTCCGTTTATATAGACTAGATTGAACAAGTAGCTATCATTCAAGTCTATAATTGAAAGAAATTAGCATATAAAGAGGCAGCCAATGAAAAAACTTATCACAATTCTATCCAGTGCTCTTTTAATTACTTTCTTCAGTCTGTCAAGTATGGCTGTCAATTATGGAGATGGTAATCATCCTCAAAATGTTCTGACTGGAATTAAAGCTATTGCAGTTACAATTGATCCACCTACAAACTATTACTATGGTGAATTAAAAAGCTATGGCGTATCAAAAGAAAATCTGGAATATGAAATTTCAAAACGTCTGACAAATGCCGGATTTGATGTGATCTCTTTCAGTGATTCATTGGAAAAACCGGAAGCTGCGGTACTCAATCTTAAAATACGGATAATCAAAGGTTTTGGTCTAATCTATTCTTATGGGCTAAATCTGTCTTTAAATCAAAAAGCACCGCTGCATGGCGATAATGCATTTCACTCAATAGAGACATGGTCAGACTGGTTGGCAGGCGGAACACAGCAAACAACATTGCGTTATCTAAATGGTTACGCTATGCAACTTGTAGATAGTTTTATCGAGACACACCGAGCACAAAATTAATTTCTAGCTGGCACGACGCACTTGTAAGGCAGTATTAATTTCTTCACTGCTCGACGAATGATTCGTCTGTGCATCTACTGCCGCCAACGCACTGGCATTTAGAATTCGACGAACAGTGGATGAAGAAGTCATAATATGCACCGGTCGATTTAAACCTAATAAAATGGGGCCTATCGTGGTGGCTTCACCCAATACTTTGATTAAATCGTAAGCTATTTTTGCTGCATCTAGATTTGGCATGATCAATAAATTTGCCTTACCAACTAATTGACTTCCAGGTAACACAACTTCACGGATACTTTCAATCAAAGCGGCATCAGCACGCATCTGGCCATCAATATTCAGATCTGGATCGCGTTTTTTTATCTTCTCAAGTGCATCACACATTTTGCTTGCTGATGGGGAATTAACCGTCCTATTGTTACAGTAAGATAAAAGTGCTGCTTTTGGTGTAATTCCAAAACGACGTACACCTTCAGCTGCTAGGAGAGTTATTTCAGCAATCTGCTCAGTGGTTGGATCAGAAGTCACCGCTGTATCACAAATAAAATAAACGCCTTTCTTGAGTAAGACGATGTTCATTGCGGCAGGTTGTCCTACATCATTGCGTACTCCAAGCTCATTAATAACATGCTTAAGATGATCATGGTATTGACCTACTGTTCCACAAATCAAACCATCAGCCTTCCCATTATTTATCATCCTTGCTGCAATTAATGTATTGATCGTAACTGATTTATTTCCCCCTGCTGCTTTTACTAAAATTTTATGTGCTTGTTTGTCCTCCTCCGGATCGATTATTTCAATATCCTTTTCCGGACGCATACGCAAACCAAGTTGTTTTATTCGCTTACAGATAATCTCATTACGACCAATAACGATAGGGAATGCTAATCCTTCATCAAGGATAGATTGTACGGTGCGCAATATTTTATCTTCTTCTCCTTCTGCATAGACCAAGCGTTGTGGTGTTTGCTTTGCCCGTTCAAATACTGACCGCATAAGCACTACAGATTCAAACACATTACATAATAATTGCTCTCGATAAGCATCTAAATTTTCAATTGGACGCGTTGCAACACCACTGTCCATGGCTGCCTTGGCAACTGCAGGGGCAATTTTCATAATCAGCCGCGGATCAAACGGTTTCGGAATTAAATAATCTGGACCAAATTTCAGATTAATACCACCGTAAGCGGCGACTACCGTATCTGGCGTCTCTTCCTTGGTCAATTCTGCCAGGGCATAAACACAGGCTTTTTGCATGTCTTTATTAATCGTCGTGGCACCCACATCGAGTGCACCCCGAAATATGAATGGAAAACACAATACATTATTAACCTGGTTTGGATAATCTGACCGTCCTGTCGCGATTATGGCATCTGGTCGCACAGCTTTGACTTCTTCTGGTAATATCTCTGGAATTGGATTTGAAAGTGCAAAAATAATGGGCTTATCTGCCATCTTTCTTACCATCTCCTGTTTCAGCACCCCGGGACCGGATAAACCAAGAAATATGTCAGCACCTTCGATTGCTTCGGCAAGTGTGCGTGCTTTAGTATTACTGGCAAACATTTTCTTATGTGGAGTTAATCCACCAGAGCGGTTGTGATAGATAACACCGGATCGATCAATCACAATAATATTTTGTTTTTTAAGGCCCAACCTGAGGAGCATCTTGAGACAGGAGATGCCAGAGGCACCCGCACCTGTAGTGACAACTTTAACGTCTTTTATATTCTTGCCTATGACATCCAACGCATTAATAACTGCTGCGCCAACAATGATCGCAGTCCCATGTTGATCATCATGAAAAATTGGAATTTTAAGGCGTTTACGTAGCTTCCCTTCAACTTCAAAACATTCAGGTGCTTTGATATCTTCCAGATTGATTCCGCCAAATGTCGGTTCAAGGCTGGCAATAATATCAATCAGCTTATCTGGATCTTTTTCATTAATCTCAATGTCAAATACATCAATGCCGGCAAATGTTTTGAACAACACACCTTTGCCTTCCATCACTGGCTTGGCTGCTAATGGACCAATATCACCTAAACCTAATACGGCAGTTCCATTAGTAATAACGGCCACTAGGTTTGAACGTGCTGTCATTTCTGCCACTGCGGCAGGATCGGACACAATTGCATTGCAGGGCTCAGCTACGCCAGGAGTATAAGCCAAAGCTAGATCACGCTGATTTGCCAATGGTTTTGTGGCGACGACCTCAATCTTTCCCGGCTTGGGAAAACGATGATAATCAAGGGCATTTTTTTCAGTATCGTCAGCCATTTCTATCAGATTTACTGTTTGCAGCTATGCCTACGTATAAGATAAACGCAAAAATCTGTATGATTTATGCTAGTTACGAGATAATCTTAATATAGATTAGGTGAGAAAGCAGGTAAATAATTAAAAAAAAAGCTAAATTGTGGATAGATTAAAGGATATTCTAGTTAAAAGGAGGTATTCCACCCGGTGGTAAATTACCACCGAAACCCCTTAACATATTCGCCATTCCTCCTTTTTTGGCAAATTTCTTCATCATCTTTTGCATTTGCTTAAACTGCTTCAGTAGTCGATTAACATCCTGTATCTGCGTGCCTGAGCCTTTCGCAATACGCTTCTTACGTGAACCGTTGATAATGTCAGGCTTTTTACGCTCGATAACTGTCATGGAATCAATAATGGCTTCCAACTTAACGAATTCTTTGTCTCCCACTTGTACATTAGCACCTTGCGGTAGTGCGGGCAGTCCCGGTAATTTATCAACGAGATTACCAATACCTCCCATATTGCGCATTTGTTGAAGTTGTTCCTGAAAATCAACCAAGCTAAATCCTTTTCCTTTTTTTAGTTTTTTAGCAAGCTTCTCGGCCTTGGCTTTATCTGTTTTTTGTTCAACCTCTTCAATTAAACCAAGCACATCACCCATACCGAGAATTCGTGATACCACGCGATCAGGATAAAACGGAGTTAGCTCAGTACTCTTTTCACCCGTTCCCATAAACTTAATCGGTTTGCCAGTTACATAACGTACGGAGAGTGCAGCACCTCCACGTGCATCACCATCTGTTTTAGTTAATACTATTCCAGTTAATGGCAAGGCTTCATCAAATGCATTTGCTGCATTAACTGCATCCTGGCCCATCATACTGTCTACAACAAACAATGTTTCAATAGGATCTACAGCAGAATGTATTTGCCGTATTTCAGCCATCATTTCGGTATCAATATGCAAACGCCCTGCAGTATCAATTATAAGCACATCAAAATTTTGCTTTCGTGCAGCAATTAATGCTTGTTCAGCAATACTGACGGGTAACTGATCAACCTGGCTAGGAAATAATTCTATGTCAACCTCTTTAGCTAATACTTGCAACTGATCTATAGCAGCCGGTCGATAAACATCACAACTCACTACCATGACCTTTTTTCTATGCTTTTCTTTTAGTAGCCGGCCTAACTTGGTCACTGTTGTGGTCTTACCTGCCCCCTGCAGACCAGCCATGAGTATCACTGCGGGAGGTTGCACACTCAAATTCAGTTCTACATTGTTGTCTCCCATCAGAGAGATGAGTTCTTCCTGAACAATCTTGATCATCACCTGTCCAGGTGTCAGGCTGGTCATCACTTCTTTTCCAAGCGCCCTTTCTCTTACATGTTCAATAAAATCACGCGCTACAGGTAATGCAACATCAGCCTCAAGCAGGGCCATTCGAACTTCACGCAAAGTATTCGCAATATTTTCCTCGGTCAGACGACCCTGACCACGGATATTCTTTAGAGTGCTAGATAAACGTTCAGTTAAATTGTCAAACATAACTAATTTTAAAAAATAATTTTCAGAACAGAATTTTAACAGAAATCAGGGCCCTTCTACACAGGAATCACTTTATGCTCTTCTATGAACCCGATAAGTATGTAATCATGCAAATTCTAATTTTAATTAATTTATATTGATTGATGATTGGTATAAGCATACTGGCGATTATTCTCTATGTACTTGCCGCGTACAAATTAGCGAATAGGCTATTTAGTAAAAAAGAAACGATTAATCAATCTTCCAAAATACAAGCCTTTGTGTTGGGCTTTGTTGCATTAGTTCTGCACAGTATTGTGTTGCTTGAAAGTGTTAAAATTCAGTCAGGTCTCAACTTCGGATTTTATAATGCATTGTCGCTTATGGGCTGGGGAATTTCTTTTATTGTATTACTTTTGGCCTTGGGAAAGCCGCTGGAAAATCTTGCTATCATATTTTTTCCTTTAACTGCTATTTGTCTAGGGCTTGAGATCATATTTCCCAGTAGTCGAATACTTTCTGATACAGCACCCATGGGATTACGAATGCATGTATTGTTATCTATTTTTGCCTACTGCTTACTAGCTATTGCTGTCTTACAAGCTATGGTGCTCGCATTACAAGACAGACAAATAAGTAAAAAACACCCGTCCAGCATTTTGCGACTTCCACCTATGCAAGTGATGGAAACGCTTTTAATTCAGATTATTTCTATTGGTTTTTTTATGCTAAGCCTGAGTTTAGCGACAGGACTGATGTTTTTACATGATATTTTTGCACAACATCTCGTCCATAAAGTAGTGCTATCAATACTTGCCTGGATCATTTTTGGTACCATATTGTGGGGGCATTGGACAGCTGGTTGGCGAGGTAAAAAGCTAATAAGTTGGACAATTGGCGGCTTTATCTGCTTGATGCTGGCCTATTTTGGCTCAAAACTGGTATTGGAACTCATATTAAAACGTGTATAAATAATACCAAATTGGTTTTATCTCTTGCATCTTCCCATCATCATCATCGAGAATACAAATACCTGCATAATTTAAGGTAAATAGTTTTTTGGACGACATTCCTCTATCTCTCCTTTTAGGCATTATCTTCGTATTGATCTTGGTATCAGGTTTTTTTTCAAGTGCTGAAACAGCCATGATGGCTTTGAACCGTTATAAATTACGTCACCTTGCGAATGATAATCATAAAGGTGCAATGTTAGCGAGTGCCCTACTTGAAAGGCCTGACAGATTAATCGGTTTGATATTATTTGGTAATAATCTAGTTAATATTATTGCAGCATCAATTGCAACAGTAATTGGCATTCGTCTGTTTGGCGATCTTGGTTTAGCGATTGCGCCTTTTGTACTAGTAATCGTTTTTCTAATATTCGCTGAAGTCATACCAAAAACTGTTGCTGCACTTCATCCAGAAAAAATTGCCTTCCCGGCTGCTTTCGTGCTCGGACCTTTAATGACA
>CAZCXC010000249.1:0-2891 GCA_964502505.1 uncultured Enterobacteriaceae bacterium | reverse complement strand
TGCGGTCGGTTATTTATCCTGGAACGGCAATATGGATACAGCGATTGCAATAAGAACAGCTGTTATTAAAGATGATATGCTGCACATACAGGTGGGCGCCGGTATTGTTGCTGATTCAATTCCAAAAAATGAATAGGATGAAACTGAACACCGGAAATTCGATATTGTTTGTGCTTAACACCCATTATTTCATCAAGTTTTCCATCTTTAGTATTTGTCCACGCAGTAACCTCAAAACATTCAGGTAAAGTATCCGGTTCGACAACCAGAGAATGATAGCGGGTTGCTACAAAAGGAACATCAAGTCCTTTAAAGACATCAGTATTGTTGTGATAAATCTCCGAAGTTTTGCCATGCATAATATCGTTTGCATGTACTACCCGACCGCCAAATGCCTGTCCAATACTTTGATGACCAAGACAAACACCGAGTATAGGTATTTTACCTTTAAACCGGTTGATCAATTCGATCGATATGCCCGCTTCGTTCGGAGTACATGGTCCAGGTGAAATGACTAAATGATCGGGGACAAGTTTTTCAATTTCATCAAGCGTAATTTTATCATTACGATAAACGTGAACGTCTTCACCTAGTTCTCCAAAATATTGCACCAGGTTGTAGGTGAATGAATCATAATTGTCGATCATCAACAACATTAACTTCGTATCTCGTATGTTTGGAAACTTAAAGTACTACACAATATCAAGACCGTTTTCAGCCATGGAGACAGCACGAAATATTGCACGACCTTTATTCATTGTTTCATCCCATTCATTTCTTGGAATTGAATCAGCAACAATACCGGCGCCCACCTGTATGTGCAGCATATCATCTTTAATAACAGCTGTTCTTATTGCAATCGCTGTATCCATATTGCCGTTCCAGGATAAATAACCGACCGCACCTGCATAGATACCACGTTTTACAGGTTCGAGTTCATCAATAATTTCCATAGCCCTGATCTTTGGTGCACCGGACAGGGTGCCTGCAGGGAATGTTGCACGCAGAACATCCATTGCTGATTTACCCTGTTTCAAATTGCCAATGACATTGGATACGATATGCATTACGTGCGAGTAACGTTCGATGATCATTTTGTCGGTCAATTTTACACTGCCCATTTCTGCAACACGGCCTACATCATTACGACCAAGATCAATTAACATCAGATGTTCAGCCAGTTCTTTTGGATCCTGTAACAAGTCTTTTTCCAGTGCTAGATCATCGGCTTCTGTTTCACCACGTGGGCGGGTACCTGCAATCGGTCTTACAGTGACAACATTTTCTTCCAATCTAACCAGGATTTCCGGTGATGAACCAACAATATAAAAATCCTTCATATGCATATAAAACATATAGGGCGAGGGGTTCAAACAGCGTAAGGCACGATATAAATTAATAGGTGCTGTTTGAAAAGGAATAGACAAGCGTTGTGATAGTGCAACCTGCATAACATCACCTTCAACTATGTAGTCTTTTATTGTCTCTACAGCTTCCTCAAATTTTTTCTGTGTAAACCCGGAAACAAAATCATCCTCATGAACAGTACGTTCTTTAGTATCTGAAATATTGATCGTTGCATTTGCTAATTGCTTTGTTAAGTTATCAAGTTGTCGTTGTGCTTTTTGATAAGCATCATCAACAGCAGGATCAGCGTGAACAATGATGTATAGTTTACCGCCAAGGTTGTCAAAGACGATCACTTGATCGGAAACCATAAACATAATATCAGGGCAGGCAAGTGGATCGTCCTTATGGTTGTTCGCAAGTCGTGGTTCGATGTAACGTATACTGTCATAAGCAAAATAACCTACCAGACCGCCCGAAAATATTGGCATGTTTTCAATATCAGGGACACGAAATTGTTTTTGAAATTCTTCTATGTCTTTTAATGGATCATCTGTCTTTTTTTCTTCGATAATATTGCCATCTTTTTCAATCGTTAATTGATCATCATAGACACGAAGAATGGTATTGGATGCAAGCCCGATGATGGAATAACGTCCCCATTTTTCTCCACCTTGGACTGATTCGAATAAATAAGAATAAGGTGTATTGGCTAATTTCATATAAGCACTCAAAGGCGTTTCCAAATCAGCCAATACTTCGCGCACTAATGGAATGCGGTTATAGTTTTCAGAGGCAAGTTGATTAAATTGTTCGGGTGTCATTGCAAATATGTTAAATCAGTTGTGGTAGTTCAGCGAGGGAATCAATGACGATATCCGGATTAGCCGCTCTAATATCTTCACCTAGGTTATAATCATAGCTGACACATGCTATTTGAAAGCCAGCGGCTCTCGCAGCATTTACGTCATTCCTAGAATCTCCGACCATTAAAGAAGATGCTGGGGTAACTCCAAAATATTCAGCAGCATGAAGTAATGGTAAGGGATCAGGTTTCTTTTTCGGTAATGTGTCTCCACAGATGACGATGCCAAAATCATCATACAGATCCAGTGATTTTAATAATGTATGGGTAAACTGTTCTCTCTTATTAGTTACACAACCCAGTTTAAAGTTATCCTCTGTTATATAATATATCCCTTCTTTAACGCCATCGTAAAATAGACTACGTTGGCAGACATTATCCGCATAAATTTCCAGAAACAATGGGAATGCTTTATCAAATAATTCTGTTTTGGGTTCAGCATCAAAGTCATTTGTGAGTGCACGTTTTACCAGACGCTCAATGCCATTACCAACCCATGTACGCACTTTTTCTTCGCCGCGTTTTGGCAAATCAATTATTTGCAACATTGTATCAACAGAGTAGGCGAGATCAGGAACAGTATCAATAAGTGTTCCATCCAGATCAAACAAAACCATTTCTGGTGTATTAAGCGACATAGCAAAAGTTTTTATGAATTAACTTGCGCTAGTTCACTACG